>JBOHED010000830.1:0-3179 GCA_050700915.1 Actinopolymorphaceae bacterium
CGCCACCGACGCACCCACCCGCCGAGCGGCGGGTGACCGGACCGGTCTGCCCGCGGGCCTGTGGACAGCTCGCGCCACGTGGTCGGCGTGGGAGGGCAGGCTGTCGCAATGCCCGTTCCTTCCGACCTTCCTCCCCAGCTGCTGGCCGGGCCGTTCACCCTGGCGTACGCGCTGAAGTGGGGCGTACCCCGGACTGCCCTGCGCGGACAGCGGTTCCGCCGGCAGTTTCGCGGCGTTCTCGTGCCGGCCCACCTGGCGGACACCCTCCAGCTCAAGGTGGACGCGGCCCGGCTGCTCCTCCCCGCCGATGCGTTGTTCAGCCACCACACGGCCGCGGCCCTGCGCAACCTCCCCGTTCAAGACGACGGGTTGGTTCATGTCACTGTGCCGACGCCGACCGCACGTCCGAGGATCCGCGGCATCGCGAGCCACGTCGGTGAGGGCCCGGCGACCGTGGTGGACGGGCGTCCGGTGGTGTCGCCCGAGCGGAATTTTCTCGAACTCGGCGCTCACCTGTCGCTCGTCGATCTGCTGATCCTTGGTGACGCGATGGTGCGCCACGGATGGACCAGTGCGCCGGCCTTGGCGAAGGCAGCGGACCGATCCGCTCCTCGGCCCGGAGTACGCCTTGCCCGCGCCACGGCGAGACTGGTCAGGCCGCGGGTGGACTCGCCGATGGAGACCAGGACCCGACTGCCGCTCGTCCTGGCCGGGCTTTCGTGTCCGGAGCCAGGGTTGGACATCCGGGACGAGTTCGGCCAGTGGGTGGCCACCGTCGACCTGCAGTATCGGCACCAGAAGATCGTGCTGGAGTACGACGGTGACCTTCACCGTACGCTCCGGCGGAAGTGGCGAAACGACGTACGCACCCGCGAACAGCTCCGGGACATGGGCTGGACCGTCATCGCGCTCACCGCCGATGACCTCACCGTCCGGCCGGAAGACTTCCTGTGGCGGGTCCAGAAAGCGTTGCTGGATCGGGGCCATCCGAGCGTGCCACCGGTGCTGGACCGGAGGTGGGAAACGTACTTCCCAATCGCCGGTTCTCTGATGACCTGAGGGACCGGGACTGAGCCGACTCCGGCGGTCCGTCCGAGCCCACTGCGCACCGAACCGCCGGTCGTCGCATCCGATGCGGAGAAGTGGCATACCGTCCGCGTCTTGGCCCAACCACTTCTCCACATTGGGTGACTCTTCGTGGGATCGGTCGGGTCCCCGTGGACGCCGGGCTCTGCGAGTGCCGGGCCCCGAGAGTGCCGGGCTCTGGGGTTGTAGGTGCCGGTCGCGTCCTCGCGCCGACGTCCGTCGCTCAGTCCAGGGCCGTGAGCAGCGTCTGGCAGGTCTGCCGGATCGCGTCGCGGTCGACGGCGATCCGCCGGTCGTCCTGGACCGTGACCATTCCGGCCCGGCGCAGTGCGGTGACCTGTCGCGAGATCGTGCTCTGGTGCACCTCCAGGGTGTCCGCGAGCTGCTGCATGGTGAGCGGCCCGTTGTCGAGCAGGTGCAGCGTGATGGCCAGCCGGGTCCGGTCGCCGAGTGCGTGCATGGTCGGCGCCAGCGCGGCCAGCCGGCCGACCGAGATGCCGGTCCGTTCGGTTCCCTCCGTACGCACGCTCCCGCCAGCGGATCGCCCGGCCGACGCCGTTACCGTCGTCGGCGACGCCGGTACGTGGTGCGGTGTGAAGAGGACCCACGTGCTCTGGTCAGTGAAGAGCGACAGGCTCCGGCCCAGGCCGGGGGAGGGCATCACGACCAGTTCGGTCGCGGACTCCGCGGCAGCGGCGTACTGCTCGTCGGGCCGCAGTCCGGTCACCAGGCTGATCCACTGGGCGGCCCCACAGCCCGGCGGCGGGGCAGGTGTCGAAGCGACCGCCGTACGCATCGCGTCGAATGACTCGCGCCAGACCCGATCGAGCCAGCCGTCCCAGATGACGTCGAGCAGGTTGAGCAGGGCAGATCGAAACGTCGTGGCATCGAGCAACTCGTCTGCTCGCTCGGCGGAGTTCGGAACATTCCACGCTCGAAGGACCTGGGCTGCGTCCCGGCGCATCGCCTGCGAGGGGGCGGACAGGAAGGTGATGCGCGCCGCCGTCGGTGCCGGATCGCGCGGTGGTTTGTCGTAATGCATCACCGAGTCCACGCCCCAGTCGATCAGGCCGAGTACGAACTCGTCTGGCCACTCGGCGATCCAGCGTCGCAGCGAGGGCCAGTCGGTGTGCCCGGCGTGCTCGGCAGGAAGGTGGTGGAGCAGTACCGCGCGCAGGACGGCGCCGTGCGCCAGCGCCGCCCGGACCGGCCAGCTTTCCTCGACGATGTCGGCCGGCACCTGCTCTGCCAGGGCCTGCAACTCCGGTGTGGGCATGGCTTTCCAGGCAAGCGAATAGTCGACCAGCAGCATCGCGGTCGGCATGGTCGCGGCGAGGGTTGGTTCCGCGACTCGCAGTAGTGGAGCTGGC
Organism: Actinopolymorphaceae bacterium; assembly: GCA_050700915.1. GTDB lineage: Bacteria > Actinomycetota > Actinomycetes > Propionibacteriales > Actinopolymorphaceae > Thermasporomyces. The sequence continues at coordinate 2,457 of JBOHED010000830.1, forward strand.
CGAGCATCGGCGAGATCTGGCACTGGTCCGCGCATGTGTCTATTATGCGCATTGCGCAACTCGCACGCGATAGTGGTATCGGCGTACGGCGAAAGGAGGCCGCAGTGGTCACTTTGGCGTTCGACGGATTGGTGATCTTCTGCGCCGACTCGGAGAGATCGGCGCAGTTCTATGAGAGCGCGCTCGGGCTGAAGCGCCAGTCCTCCGAAGGGGACATCACCCTCCACTTGCCCACCAAGGGCGATCCCGAGGGTGCTTGGCTGCTCCTGCACCAGCGGCACGACCTGTCGCCGCCGCACTACCTCGGCTACTTCGCCGTTGACGACGTCGACGACGTGGTCGAGCGGCTGAGGTCGGCGGGGTACCGGATCAGCAACGAGCCGTCCGACCAGCCGTGGGGCGTGCGGGAGGCCGGGGTTCTCGACCCCGACGGGTACGCCTTGACGCTGTGCGCGCCGCTGCGCCCGGCGGGTTCCTGACGAAACGGTCGGGCGTACGAACGGAGGAGACATGGCGGTAGCGGCTCAGCCGACCGGCGCGGTCCGGACCTCGTGGTGGGTCCGGTTCCGCGACTCGGCGGAGTGCCAGCTGCTCTTCCGCGCCATCTGGCAGGCGGACCGAAGGCTGGCCGCCGTGTGGTCCGCGCTCATCGTGGTGCGGGCCGCGCTGCCGCCGGCACTGGCGGTCGCCATCGGCTGGCTGGTCGGGTCGGTCGCCGACGCC
>JBOHED010000831.1:0-4609 GCA_050700915.1 Actinopolymorphaceae bacterium
CTATCCGGCGCTGGTGAGCCTGGTCGAGCGTGGCGTTCTCGACGTACCCATCATCGGGGTGGCCAACAGTGGCTGGAGGCTCGACCAGTTCCGCGACTATGCGGCCACGTCGCTGAAGAACAACTCCGTCGACCCCACCGGTCCGGCGGCCCGGAAGATGCTGGGGTTGCTCGACTATGTCGACGGGGACCTGACCGACGACGCGACGTACCAGGCGCTCTCGGACCGGCTCGGTGACCGTCGCCGCACGCTGTTCTATCTGGAGGTGCCGCCGCTGCTGTTCGGACGCATCACCCAGGGGATCGCCTCGGTCGGCCGCCAGCACGACGCGCGGGTCATGGTGGAGAAGCCGTTCGGTACCGACCTCGCGAGTGCGCAGCAGCTCAACGCCACCATGCACAAAATCTTTCCCGAAGAGTCCATCTTCCGGGTGGACCACTGGCTCGGGCTGGAGCCGGTGGAGAACGTCGTCTACGTACGGTTCGCGAACTCGATCATCGAGCCGCTGCTCAACCGTGAGCATGTCGAGAGCATCCAGATCACCATGGCGGAGGAGTTCGGGGTGGCCGACCGTGGCCGGTTCTACGACCGGACCGGCGCGATCCGCGACGTCCTGCAGAACCACCTGCTGCAGCTGCTGGTGTGCATCATCGCCGACGAGCCGACGTCGGAGCGGACGTGGCGGGACGACCGGGCGCTCGCGGTGCAGGACCTGCACACCCTGTCGCCGAAGGACACGGTGCGCGGGCAGTACGACGGCTACCGCGACGTACCGGGCGTGGCGAAGGACTCGACGGTGGAGACGTTCGTCGCGGTGACGCTGACCTCCGAGGCGGAGCGGTGGCGCGGCGTCCCCATCTTCATCCGGGCCGGGAAGTGTCTGCCGGTCAGCGCGACGGAGCTCACCGTGAAGTTTCGCCGGCCCGAGCGGAACGTCTGCGAAGTGGAGCCGTTCCAGAGCATGAACCAACTCCGGTTCCGGGTACGCCCGGAGACGGCTGTCACGCTCACGCTGGCCGGCAAGAAGCCTGGTATCGGTACACAGGCGCAGGTCGAGGACCTGACCTTCGCGCAGCAGCCGGGCTCGGATCCCCGTCCGTACGACCGGCTCATCGGCGCGGCACTCGACGACGACCAGTGGCTCTTCGCCAGGCAGGACTCGGTGGAGGCGTCGTGGCGGGTGATCGACCCGATCCTCGGTGATGTCGTACCCGTGCACACCTATCCCCAGGGCTCCTGGGGTCCCGCCGAGGCCGACGACCTGATCCCTCCCGACGCCGAGTGGCACAACCCGACCGCCTGAGGGGCGTTGTTCGCGGATATGCCATGGATCCGCTTCCCGTCGCATCAGCCGACGGCACCGATCTGGTCGCTGCGGCACAACTTCGGTGCGTCCGACGCGTGCTTCATCGCGCTCGCCGAGTCCCTCGACGTGCCGCTCATCACCTGCGACGAGAAGCAGTCCGTGACACGTGGTCACGAGGCCCGGGTAGAGGCTTACGGCGCGTAGAACTTCGTCGTGTTCTCGACAGTCGAAGCCACCTCGGTAGCGGGCGCGCCCGAGGCCTCGTAGGCGGCACCCCACGCCTGGCTGCTCCTGGCCATGAACTCCCGCGCCACCGGTGACTGGCTCCACGCCTCACGTGCGGCGGCGTCGATGCCCTCACCGCGCAGGTGCATGCCGAGACCGAGGACGGCCAGGTCCCAGCCGACGCCGACGGCGCCCGGTCCGTAGACCGTCCAGAACTCCGGGTCGACGGTGGCGGAGTGTTCGAGTGAGAGGTGCGTCTCGCCGTCCGGGCCGGAGGACAGCCGGACCTCGAGCTCGCTGAGGTCGGCGGGATCTGTCTTCTCGCCGTACACCCAACTGACCTTGAGTAGCTCGGGCGGCTGGCACTGGAGGATCTCGCCGGAGGCGTTGCCCTCGATCTGGTACGTACCGCCGAGGCGGAAGTCGCCGTCGACGGGGAGGAACCAGCGGCTGAGGCGCTCCCGGTCGGTGACGGCGTCCCACACGTCCTCGATCGCCGCGTCGTAGCTGCGCCACAGCGTGACCGTGCGTACGTCTGTCTCGCGTACCCGCGTCTGGCTGGTCTCGCGCCGGATCGCGTCGATCTCTTCGCCGATGTCCATCGGGGTGTTTCTCCTCGCGTCGCCTCTCATCCATGGAACAGCATGTCAGCTGAGGCTTATATAAAGCAACGCTGAGATATCCGGTGAGCACGAGGGGAGCGGGGCCAGGGCCTGAGGTGCTGAGGCCCGCCGTGGTTGCTGCGGCCGGTGCGTCGCGGCTCGTCGGCTAACCGGGTGAGTTCGTTCCTGCTGTCTGTCAGACTGGCCGCCTGCACCTGCCCTGGGGGCGTTCCGGGGCTGACATCGAAGGGCGTGGACGGCAGCGGTGACGAACGACAGCACTTCCCGGCATGGCAACGTGCCTCAGCATGGTGGCGACGAGGATCTGGTCGCGACGATCCGCAGGCAGCGGATCGAGAAGATCGCCAAGCTCCGGGAGGCCGGGGTGGAGCCGTACCCTTCCGGTCCGGTCGAGAAGACCTCGGCGACCGACGCCCTGAAGCTCGCCGAGGGCACTCCCGTCACTGTCGCCGGTCGGGTGATGCTGTTCCGGGTGATGGGCAACATCGCGTTCGGCCGGTTGCACGACGAGAGCGGCGACATCCAGTTCGTCCTGTCCAAGAAGGACCTGGACGCGGCTGCGGGTGCGGATGCCAGTCCGGGTTACAAGTTCTGGACCAGGCACCTGGACCTGGGCGACTTCGTGAGCGTCGAGGGCGTACGCATGGAGACCAAGACCGGTGAACAGTCCGTCGGCGCGCGCGGGATCACGCTGCTGTCGAAGGCGCTCCGTCCCCTGCCCGACAAGCATGCCGGTCTGACGAACGAGGATCTGCTGCTCCGCAAGCGATATCTCGACATCCTGCTGCACCGCGACGTCCAGGACATGATCTATGCCAAGGCGCGGTACTGGCGGTCGATCCGGCGATTCCTGGAAGATCGCGACTTCGTGGAGGTGCAGACCCCCGCTCTGGAGCACACGAGCGGTGGCGCCGACGCGCGTCCGTTCGTCACCCACCACAACTTTCTCGACACCGACGTCTGCCTGCGGATCTCGATGGGTGAGCTGTGGCAGAAGCGCCTGCTGGTCGGCGGCCTGGAGAAGGTGTTCGAGATCGGTCGGCAGTTCCGCAACGAGAGTCAGAGCCGGGAACACCTCAACGACTACGACCAGATGGAGTTCTACTGGGCGTACGCCAATCACGAGTGGGGCATGAGTCTGGTCCAGGAACTGCTGACGTACGTCGTGTTCGAGACGTTCGGCACTCTGACGTTCTCCCTCCACCGCAACGAGCGCACGTACGACGTTGATCTGAGCCGTCCATGGGAACGCTACGACTACGTGGAGACGGTGCAACGGCTGACGGGGGTTAATGTTCTCGACGCGAGTGTCGACCAGATGGTTGTCAGGCTCGACGAATTGGGCGTTTCCTACGACAAGGCCGGTCTGAACCGCGCGCGGGCGACGGACTCGCTCTGGAAGCACTGCCGCCGTCAGCTCACCGGTCCGGGGTTCCTGGTCAACGAACCGTTGGAGGTGTCACCACTCGCGAAGCGCAGCGCCTCTCGTCCCGGAATTGTCGAACGTTTCCACGTCTTGATTGCCGGCAGTGAGCTCGGCAACGGCTATTCAGAATTGAATGATCCGCTCGACCAGGCCGAGCGGTTCGCCCAGCAGCAGGCCTTGCGGGACGCCGGTGACGGTGAGGCGCAGATGGCCGACGACGACTTCGTGGAGGCGTTGGAGTACGGCATGCCGCCCGCGTGTGGGTTCGGCATGAGCGAGCGGGTGTTCGCGTTCTTCATGGACAAGAGCATCCGCGAGTGCCAGATCTTCCCGCTCCTCAAGCCCGCCTCACAGTCCTGAGCTTGGCGGCGTCACGTTTCCTACGACGTCCCGGGCGGTGGCGGTGCGCTGCCTTTCTGCGCCTGCCACCGTCCGAAAACGTGCGAAGACGGAGGTGATCCGCCAGCGCCCAAACACGTGCTCCCGCTCGCGTTCGTCGAGTGCGGCCAGGGAGCGGAGGTTCCGGCGGCGATGAACACCTCCCACAGCGGCGACCACGACTCCGCATTGCCGTGTCCTTCGGGAACGTTCGCCAGGGTGCCGGGCTGACCGTCGTCGAGGAACGCGCGATGGACGCCGTTGCCGTCGAAATGCACCAGGGCTGAGGCAAACCGACACGATCGCGTCTGCGTGAGGTCTCCGAGATGGGCCAGCCCGGCCGCGCCGACGGCCGTCAACAGATGCTTGACCATCGGTCCCGGCCAACCGCCCAGCTCGTCGATGCCGAAGCCGGAGTCCTCGACGATCAGGGGTCACCTACGCGAGCTATCCGTGGTGGCTGCCGCTCGCCTTCGGCCTCGGTGTCGTGGCGCACATCGTGGGTGATGCGGTCACCCGGGCGTCGGTCCACTCGTCACCGGCGCGTGGTACGAAGCGTGGATCGTGTTCCCAGTCCTGCTCCTGGTCACGGCTGCAGGGCTATGCCTGACCGTGCCGGAGCTGACGAACGTTGTCGCCGCGGCTGTCCAG
>JBOHED010000832.1:0-6683 GCA_050700915.1 Actinopolymorphaceae bacterium
CGATGGAGCTGTCGCGGACCTTCGGTTGGCGTGGACGTACCGTCGCATGGGAGTGCATTGGTTCGGGTCCGGCGGTCGTGATGTGTCACGGCACTCCGTGGTCATCGGCCCTCTGGGCACCGTTCGCCGAGGCCCTCGCCCACGACTTCTCGATCTACCTCTGGGACATGCCAGGGTACGGACGGTCGTCCAAGCAACCAGAGCATGCAGTCGATCTCGGAACGCAGGCTGAGCTACTCGTTGATCTCCTGAGCCTCTGGCGGCTCGAGGCGCCGCACGTGGTGACGCACGACTATGGCGGTGCCGTCTCGCTCCGCGCGCACCTGCTCCACGGCGCTGCGTACGCCTCACTGGCCCTGGTCGACGTGGTCGCCCTGAGACCGTGGGGCTCGGACTACTTCCGGCTCGTCGCCCGGAATGAAGCGGTGTTCGCCGCCCAGCCCGATGCCATCCACCGCGGGTCTTTGGAGGCGTACGTGTCGGCGGCGAGTTACCGCGGACTGGCGCCGGATCAGATGAGAACACTGACGGCACCATGGTCGACGTCCGAGGGCAAGGCCGCGTTCTACCGGCAGATCGCCCAAGCGGACGAGCGTTTCACCGACGAGATTCAGGATCGGTACGCCGAGATCAGCCTGCCAGTCAAGATCATCTGGGGCCGGGACGACATCGTGATCCCCGTCGACAGAGCCGAACGCCTGGCCCGGTTGATCCCCCATTCCGAACTCGAAATCATCGATGGGGCGGGACACCTCATCCAGTACGACGCACCAGCCCAGCTCGCCGTCGCCCTGCACCGGTGGCTGCGCTACATGAGCACGTAGTCCGGCTCGGACATACAAGTGGGCTAGGGGTACGCGTCGTCACCGGGTACGACGCGTACCCCGGATTCCGCCGAACCACTCTTACCGTCTCTCACGTGACGCGGCGGTCGGAGGCCCAGGCACCACATCCCCCGCCCGGCCGCTGCGTCGCATCCAACAGACCGGCGCGGCGACCTGGAGGCGGGTCGCCGCGCCCGACACGTCGGGGGACACCATGCGACCCGTGCTGTGGAAGGCGGCTACCTTCACTCTCTGGATGACCGTCGGTATTGCTTACGTGGCGGTGATCGGGCGATGAGCCACCCCACCGAACCCGTCGACTCCGGCATTCTCGACTGGATCTTCGACGGCACGCTCGCCGATCGCGGATACACCACCCACGACCTCGCCACTCTCGTACGGGTGCTGTCTCGTCCCTGCCCGCACTGCAAAGCCCAGCCGGGCGAGTGGTGCCGCAGTACCGGCAACGGCCGGCCCATCGAAGACCTCGACCGGCAGCACGTTGCGCGCCGCATCACCGGCTGGCACTGACTTCGATGAACGGATCACGCGGGTCTGGGCGACTGCCCGACGAGCGGTGGCTGGTCAGCCGGTGCGGTGCCACATGGTGACGTCGACCTCGCGGTCGCCGCGATCGTAGACACCGTCGACAGTGATACGGACGTTCAGCGGCAACTTCATGGCAGGGGCCTCATCTTCGAGGTCCATCCGAATGGTCCCGGTCGAGTCCTTGAACGTGTATTCGTCCTCGTCGATCTTCCTGGTCGCCCGCCCGCGTAGCCGAACTGCCTCGTCGTCGGACACCTTTCCGCCGATGAGGTCCGCGACAGTCCGCGTCGGGCCGTGGGTCGGAGTTTTCCCAGCGGCGTCAACTACGGACGGATCGGGCTCGCCGTCGTTTCCGCTGCAGCCGGCCGCCGCGACCGCAATTGCCGCCATCACGGCAGGTATCGCGAGTCGCACGCTCTGCCGAGACAATGTGCCCTGCCCCATAAGGCATCTTGAACGAATCCACATGGGGTTGTCTTTGCCGAATGGCAATCGGCCAATCCCGTTCGCGGCATGCGACTTTTGTGTCTGACGTCGACGACAAAGGGCTGTGAACTGGCCCCACTGCGACTCCCGCCGCTCCCAGAGCATCTCCAAACCAAGGCCCTATGCGTCGGAGGTTGTGAGCCTCTCGACACGGCTTCGGGAGTCCTGGACGAGAGCATGGGTGTGTTCAATCTTCTGGCGGCTCTGATCGATCAGCTTTCGCCCGCTGACGCAACGCGCTCGCCGGCCGTCCGGCGTCCGGCTCTGGTCCAGGTCCAGGTCCAGGAGGAACTGCCTGGCGTCAGCTATCACCTGCAGGGCGCTCCCGCGGATCTTGCCAGCTGAGGGCACATGGTCACTGTGCCACAGGATCCAATGAAGAGCCATGGAGAGGCCGCTTGCCCTTTCCCAAGTCCGTGGTCAGCCTTGAGACCTGCGGGGGTTGCCCCGCACATGAGGGGGCAGACCCAACCCATTTGGGCGAAGCCAAACGGATTCATCGGTCATATCGTAGAAGTCGTGGTGCGCGTCCTCGAGGTGGGGCGCCTGGGGGCGTGCATCGCGGTCTTGTCTCAGCTGGTTACCTCGCTCGCTGGTCCGGACACACCTGAAGTCCTGGGGTTCCGCAACGGCCCGGCTCCGGCGCAGACGGAGCCGGACTATGCGTCCCCAGCCCTGTCGGGTTGGCCTCCAGTGTCCGGACCGGTGAGTGAGCGAGGGAACCGCCCCAGGCGTGGCCGCCAGCCCGCAAGCTGACCCCCATCACACCGGCCACCACCGGTCCCGCAACCCACCAATCAGTGATGTATACCTCACGCACCGAGTGGCTACATGGAGTGATAGCGAGGATGTCTTGTCGGGCTCTACGTATTTACGTCGAGGAAGGCCCGGGCGGTGTCAACGGCGGCTTGACGGAGGGACTCGGGCGCCCGCACGATCACGTCATTGCCGAGCGTACGCACCGCGGTGAGGGCGTTCTCCTCGTCTCCGAAGTCGAGCTCTGCATCCGCCCATCGGTCGGCATCGGGCTCGGAGATCGTCTTACTTCGTGCGTACACCCATCGCGCGCGCTTCAACGCGGCCCCACGCAGCCGGAGCGAGACGACGAAGACCGGAAACGTCTCGGCGAAGCTCTCCGCCGCCTCCCGCCAGTGCGCGGCAAGATCGAAGTCGGGCGGACGTTCAAAGCTCTCGTCGCTCAGGACGATATCCTGCAGCCGAGATACCCGGTAGGTACGGAATTCGTCCTCCCGGCGCGCGACGAGATACCAGGTGGTGCCGTGCCGCACGAGGCCGAGCGGCGCGACCGGGACACTGGCTGGAGCCGACCCGTACCGGATCTGGATCACCCGATCGGACCAGACCGCGCGCTGGAGGAGCGGCAGCCGCGGGTCGCGGTCGGCGGCCGGAGCCCACGGACCGAACTCGACGTGGATGCGCTGGCGGGCGTGTTCGGCCTGCTGCCGGGCGACCGGCGCGATCACGGACAGCAGCTTCAGGACCGCGCCGTCGCCCGGATCGTCCAGACCCAGGTCGGCCAGGAGCCCGCGCGGTTGGCCGACGGTGATCGCGAGCGCGTCCGCGGTGGTGATGCCGGCGAGATTCGTCCGGTAGTCGTCGAGCAGCGCCCACCCGCCCCCGCCACCGCGCGCCGAGTAAACCGGGATGCCGGCACCGCTGAGCGCGTCCATGTCGCGCTGAATCGTCCGCGGAGAAACCTCGAGTTCACGGGCGAGCGCGCCCGCCGTGGCCCTGCCGCGGGCCTGGAGGAGGACGACGATTCGCAGCAGACGTTCGGCTCGCACCTCCGGAATTCTGACACACGAATATGACAGCTGGTGTCGCGTAGACCTCCTACGGTTCCTTCGACGCAAGCCATCCGAGCGGCGGACCGGAGAAGGGGACGAGCGATGATCAAGGCAGAGGCGAAGGCACAGTTCGTACGCGAGTGGAGTCCCTGGCAGTCGACCATCGCGACGATCGCCGTCATCGACCCGGGCCGGACCCGCGAACCCGGGGTGTGCGGGGCCTGGACGCTCCACGACGTCGTGGGACACGTCCAGTCGTACGCCCGCTATCGGCTCACCGGTGCGCGGGCGGCGTTCAGCCACGTCAAGCCGGCCGATGGGGAGGTGTACGGCGAACGCACCAGGATCGATCCGGTCGACGGAAGCCTCGACGCGCGGAACGAAGCCATCCGGCTGTCAGGGCTCGAGCTGACCTGGCAGGCACTCGTCGACGAGAGTGAGTGGCTCGTCGAGCAGACCGTGGCCTTCCTCGACAGCCAATCGCCTGCAGAGCTCGACGAGCCACTCGGATGGGTGCCGTTCTGGGATCCGGACTTTCCGCGCGAGCCGGGTGACGATCTCCGCCTGCACGTCCGGAGGGTGAGCGAGGTGCCCGCGGCGACCGATCCGGTGCCGGCGTGGCAGTTCGTCCAGCCGGACGTGCCGGACGGCCATACCTCCGCGCATCTCGCGCAGATCACCACCTGGTTGGCGGGATCAGGCGCGCTCCATCGCCCGTAGCCCTCTGCGTACCCCTCAGGCACCCTCCCAGAACGGACGGACCTCGACGCTCCCGAACCGCGCGACCGGGTGCTTCGACGCGATCTCGATCGCCTCGTCGAGGTCGGCGCAGTCGATCACGTCGTAGCCGGCCAACTGCTCCTTCGACTCCGCGAAGGGGCCGTCGGTGATCATGAGCTCGTCCTTGCGTACCCGTACCGTCGTGGCCTCGCTCACCCCGCGCAGCCGATCACCGTCCAGCCGGACTCCGCGGCGCTCCACCTCCTCGAGCCAGGGCGTGGCGTCGGCCTCCTCGGGGGTCACCTCGACACCTTCCTCGGCACAGATCAACAGCAGGTACTTCATGACGTACTCCTTGTCGTCGGTGGTCTCCACCGACGATGACGAACGGCGGGCGGCAGAATCGACGGCCTGCTCCGAAACTAGACTCCGGACCATGAACGCATCGAACGCTCCGTCCTTTCGGGCCAGTCTGGCGCCATGGCTTGCGGTCGAGAGGCCTGGCGCGGCAATCGACTTCTACCAGGCCGCGTTCGGCGCGGTCGAGCGGTACCGACTGGAGGACGACGCCGGTCACGTAGCCGTCGCACGCCTCGCGATCGGCGGCGCCGAGTTCTGGTTGCAGGAGTCTGATCGAGGGCCGGTCGGCGCCAGCTCGCGTACGGTCCTCACCGTCGACGACCCGGACGCGATGTTCGCCCAGGCTGTCGACGCGGGCGCGACCGCGATCGCCGCTGTTGCAGACCAGCATGGCTGGCGGACGGGCCGGCTGGCCGATCCGTTCGGTCACCACTGGGACGTCGCGGCGCCACTGGACGACCTGGTCTGAGTTGCACAGCCGGGATGGGCCTGCTGTGTCGAGGTTGCCGACATCCAATGTGGAGAAATGGTTGTCTGGACGCCCGACCAACCATTTCTCCACACTCGATGCTGCCCAGCCCGCCTCTGCACCCGGCAGTGATCTGGGGCCGAAGCGGCAGAGTTCGTACGGACCTCAGATGCCGAGGGTACGCAAGGCCTGCCGACTGACGACGGCACTCTCCAGCGGCGTGGGCAGCTGCGTCACGTCGGTTTCGACGATGAGCCAGCCCTCGAAGTCCACACCGTCGAGGATCCGCAGCACCTCGGCGAAGTCGATGCTTCCCTCGCCGATCTCGGTCCAGATGGCGTTCTTCTCGAACGTGGAATAGTCCCAGCCGGCCGCTTTGCCCTTCTGCGACACGCTTTCCACGATGTCCTTCAGGTGCATCGTCTTGATCCGTTCGGCATGGCGCCGGGTGAAGTCGACAACGTCGACGCCTCCCCACGCCAGGTGCCCGGTGTCCGGACCGAGGAACAGCACGTCGGGGTCGACCGACGCGAGCAATCGCTCGATCTCAGCCTCGGTCTCGACGAAGGTGCCGACGTGATTGTGGAAACAACTGCGTACGCCGAACTCCAGAGTCGCCCGACCCACCGCGTCGAGCCCGGCGGCCAGGCGAGCGAAATCCTCGTCCGACAAGGAATCCTCAGCACTCGGATGTGCCGCGACGTCCCAGCGGGTACGGCCGGTCCGGGTCGGCGCCTTGAATCCACCGTCGGCGACGTAGATCTCGGTCAGGCCGAGCTCGGCCGAGATGCTCGCCACGCGCCGCGCCGACTCCAGGTGCTCGTCGCGCTTGCTCTCGTCCCAGAAGCTGCCGCTGAAATAGCCGGGCGCGGGAACCAGGTTGTGGCTTTCGTACAACTCCTTGACATCCCGCGCCGACCGACCACCGCGGGCGCTCATCGGCGCACCTTCGTAGCCTGCTTGGGCGATGTCGGTGAGCACGGCCTCTTCCGAACCGACTCCCCGCCAGGTGATCTGACCGCATCCCAGTCTGACCCGCATCTGCTGCCTCCCTCTCAACCGACCAGTGACACGCGCGCATCGGCCGTCAGCGGCGGCGCGGGAGTGCACGTGGTCGTCATCTCTACCCTGCTGTCAGCACGTGCCGACGTCACAATGCCTTCGACCATCTCCACGACATGGCAGGCGATCTCGCCACTCGCCCTCGGTGGGCGGCCCTCGCGGATCGCCCTGGCCATCTCGCCGACACCGAGCCCGCGCAGGTTGTGCGGCCAGTCCGCCGGCTGCCGGCTGCCGGGAAGTTCGGTCCGGGAGCCGTCGCCGTGCTGACGGATGTACGCCGGATCACCGAAATTGTTCGGGTTGGGAAAGTCCACCACGCCCGTACTCCCGTAGACGGTGTACGCCGGGATCTCGTGCCGGTGGTCACTCCCCCACACCATGGTGACGTTCGCCATCAGGCCGGAG
>JBOHED010000833.1:0-3091 GCA_050700915.1 Actinopolymorphaceae bacterium
GTGGCGAAATGTACCGGCGCCGGCAAGGGCTGTGGCGTGTGCATCCACTCACTGAGGCGGCTGCTGTGCGAGCATGAGGCAATGAGCCTGCCGACGGAGGTCGAGATTGCAGCCCGTTAGCCCGCGAGTGGTCGCCTTGCTCAACGACGCACTCACGTTGGAGCTCACTGCCGTCAACACCTACTTTCTGCACGCCAGGATGCTCGACAACTGGGGCTTCCACCGGCTCGGCAAGGTGCTCTACGACCTCTCGATCGAGGAGATGCGCGACGCCGACGACCTGATCGAGCGGATCCTGTTCTTCGACGGCCACCCGAACGTGCAACGCCTCAACCCGATCGAGGTGGGCGAGACCCCGGAGGAAGTGCTTCGGCTGGGCCGCGAGAGCGAGCGAGCCGCTGTCACGCAGTTCAACGAGGGCGCCAGGGAGTGCCACGACCTCGGCGACCACGGTACGGCAGCGGTGTTCGAGGGCATGGTGCGCGACGAGGAGAAGCACGTCGACTGGTTCGAGAGCCAGCTCGACGCCGTCGACCGGATCGGTGCCGCACAGTATCTCGCCCAGCAGATCGACCCGGGCGAGTCACCCACCTGAGGCTTCGGCGAGCAGCTTCGCAGGCTCGAAGGCGTAGGCCACCATCCAGTGCGGCACCGCTCTGAGGTAGACGATCTCCTCACCCCAACCGGTCGGCGAGCTGCCGTAGTGACCTGTCAGGTGGTCCTCGATCTCCTGCCAGTCGGGGTGATCGCGACCGATGAACTCCGCCCTACCGTGCACGAACACCCCAAGGTCGTCACCCCGGATGTGGGCGACACTGACCGCCGGCCGGGCGCGCAGGTGCCGGACCTTCACGGCAGTACCAGACGTCGAGAACACCCATCGCCCGTGCAGGAAGTGACCGTCGAGCCCGGAGATCCGAGGCTCGCCTCCCGCCGTCACCGTGGCGACGGAGAGCGTGCACATGCAGGCGAGCACGGTGGTGAGCTGCTGCGCCGTCAAGGTGCGTTCGCCGGGCGTCACGATCGACTTGAGATGCTCGCTGGACCGGGGGAGCGAGCTGTCGAGGAGAGCCTGCAGGTCGCGGAGTTCGGCTGCTGTTTCGTACATCCTCCCGAGGATGGCAGAACCCGCCGACACCCGAGGCTCGCGTTCGAGAACGGCAGCGCCCGCAAGGGGTGCGGCGGTCCGACTGGGTGACCGGGCGTGGCATACCCTGGGCCCCCGTGGACCTGCGTGGAGATTCTCGTCGCGACGCGCTGGTGGCGATCGCCGATCGGTACCACATCCCGATCGAGGACATCGCGCCCGCTCCGGCCCCGGGCGCGGCCAACTACGTCTACTTCCTCGGCGATCACCTCGTGGTCCGGATCCCGCGTGGCGGAGGGGCCCGGCTGGCGGAGTTGGCGAAGGAGGCCACCGTCATCCCGGCCGTTCGGCGGGCGGGTGTGCGGACCCCGGCGGTGGTGACCTACGACGACAGCTGTTCGGTCGTCGGCGTGCCTTATCTCGTGGTCGAGCGCGTCCGCGGCCGGGACCTCGCCGCCCTCGAGGCGGCTCCGAGTGAGGCCGCCGGCGCCTATCGTCAGGTCGGGTTGAGTCTTGCCCGGTTGCACCAGCTTGCGCGAGGGACGGTCGGGCCACTCCCGGGGCTCCAGGTGGACGAGGACGCCGACCCGCGACCAGCCGTGGAGGCGCTCGCGGAAGTCGGGTACGTCGACGCCGACGCGGCGCGGTGGCTCGTCGGCTGGTTCGACCGGTTGGCACGCTGGCGCCCGGCGGACGTGGAACCCGTCGTCGTGCACGGGGACGCGTCGCCGACCAACATCGTGGTGGCATCCGACGCGGATGTACTCGGCCGGGGACCGGACCGTGGCCGGGACGGTGGGTTCGACACGGCGACGCTCGTCGACTGGGGTGACGCCGCCTGGGCGGACCCAGCGGTGGACTTCGCGAAACTCCCGTTGCGCGCGGTGCCCTTCGCGTTGGAGGGCTACCTCTCCGGCGTGGGAGTGCGGTCGCGGGCGGAGGCGTTGGAAGGCTGGTCCGCGCGTGTCCTGTGGTACCACCTGAGCTGGGCGCTGCACGGCATCCCTCAGGAGCCTCGGACGGACGAACGCACGTGGACGGCACCGCCATTCAGCAGGCTGCTCGAGGTGCTGCGCTTCTTCGCCCAGGCGCCCCCTGAGCCGTGGCCGTCGCTGGCCTGAGTTCCCCTTCGCGGTGGGGCGTCCGGCATCGCCACCCGGACGCCGGCCCGCCAGGTTTTGTCCACAACCTGCGAAACGGCGGGTTCATCCACAGGCGGAACTGATCCGACGGTGGATGGTGCGCCCGGTGCCTACCGTCGTGGCGTGCTTCGTCACCGCACCACTCCTCGCCGGGCCCGGTCCGACACCGCCCGTGCCGTCCGCCGGGTCCAGGCTCTCCTGCGGGCACCACCTGTGCGGGAATTCCGCGTGGATGGGTGGTTGCCAGACCCTGCACACGGCCCGGTTGGTTCGCCTGGGGAATCCGTTCGTACGCCGGGGCAGTCCGTTCGTACGCCTGGCGAGTCGGAGCGCACGCCTGGCGGGAGGGAGGGGCCGGTCGTGCCCGAGGAGCGGTTCCGGGGCGGCGAGTGGTTCCGGCCCGAAGGGCGGGCCGGGCCTGACGAGCGGTTGTTCGGGGGTGAGCAGGTGCTGCGTGGTGAGCGGCACGTGGCGGACGCGGGAGCGGACGCCGAGGATGAGACCTGTGCGCAGCGCGTCGCCGCATGGGGGCTGCGGCGAGGGCACCTGGTGGTCGTCGCCGTGCTGTTGCTCGTCGCTGTCGTCGGAGTCGGTGTCATGGTCATCCGCGACCGGCCGGTGCGGGAGAGCGTCACCCAGCGCCCGGTCGCCACGGCGTCGGTCGTGGCGTCGAGCAGTTCGGAGGCGACTACCGCCTCCGCCTCCGCCTCGCCGACTCCGACATCGCTCGTGATCCACGTGGCGGGCAAGGTCCGCAAGCCGGGGGTGATCCAACTGCCGCCCGGCTCGCGGGTGATCGACGCGGTCTCCGCATCGGGCGGCACCCTCCATGGCGTCGACCTCGCCGCACTCAACCTTGCCC
>JBOHED010000834.1:0-2415 GCA_050700915.1 Actinopolymorphaceae bacterium
CTGAGCGATCCGACGCAACGAGAGGTACTGCGACGTGCGACGTGACCTGGGCGACGGTCTGGTCCTGCGGTGGTCCACCGCCAGCGATATCGAGGCGGTCGTCGCGCTCGTCGGAGCGGTCTTTCGCGGCAGCGACAACGAGGAACCCAACGTATTCCTGCAGGACGTCGTACGCCGCTACATGCGGGGTGACTACCCCTTCATGGGGCCTGACGACTTCGTGGTCGTCGAGGACACCGGCAGGGACGGCAACAACATTGTCGCGTGTACCTGTTATCTGCGCGAGGACTGGGAGTTCGACGGGATACCCCTCGCGGTCGGCCGGCCCGAGATCGTCGCGACCGATCCGCGCTACCGAAACAAGGGGCTGATCCGGTCCGTCCTGTCAGCTGTCCACGAACGTTGCGCACGCGACGGCACGATTGTGCAGGGCATTACCGGGATTCTGTACTTCTACCGCCAGTTCGACTACGAATACGCCATCGATCTCGGAGGTCGCGTCACCCTTCCCGTGGCGCTCCTGCCCACCCGCGGAACCGGGCCAGTGGAGGCCGGCAGCGGAGGGGAGGGCGGCGCGGAGCCCTATCGCCTGCGTCAGGCAGTTCGCGCCGACATCGGCTTTCTCGCCGAGAGCTATCGGCACCAGCAACGTGACAGCCTGATGACCTGTTGCCTTCCCGATGCCTTCTGGCGTTACCACATCGATGCCGAGCACGAGTCGAGTCCGCTGCTTGGTCATGTCCGCGTACGCATCATCGAGACCGCAGCCGGCGAGAGCTGTGGATTTCTCCTTGCGCCATACGGCCGGTCCGGGGACAGCTACGGGCCCACCATGGTCGGCTTCCGGGCTGGAACGAACCTGCACGCCGTCGCGCCTTCGCTGGTGCGGGAGGTGCGGAGCATGGGGGAGCAGGTGCCGGCGAAGGAGAGCGAAAAGCCGTTGAGCAACGTCGTCCTCGACCTCGGCGCGGACCATCCGCTCTACCGGATGCTGTCTCCGGACTGGGGGCCGCGCCACGAACGTCCGTACGCGTGGTACATCCGGGTGCCGGACCTGCCCTTGTTCGTGCGTACGATCGCGTCGGTTCTCGAACGCCGGCTTGCCGCGTCGTCACTTGCGGGTTACACCGGAGAGGTCAAGCTCGACTTCTATCGAGGCGGCCTGCGTTTCGGGTTCGAGCACGGTGTGCTCCAGCACGCTGAGCACAGTCGGTTCCGGTCCTACGACAACCCCGCGAACGGTGGTTTCCCACCCCTGGTGTTCCTGAGGCTGCTGTTCGGGCACAACTCGTGGGAGGAGCTACGCGCCGCCTATCCCGACGTCTGGGTCGGTGCCGAGATCAGGCCGCTGATCGAGGTGCTCTTTCCCAAGCGGGCTTCGCATCTCTTCGCCCTGTAGCCAAGCGTCCCGCTCACATCCGGCAGGTCGCCGCCGCAAAGCGACCAGATCGGGGCAGAGCGGACACCGGGCCTCGCGGGGCGCCCATGGTGTGCCGGGCAACCTCTGGCGCGTCGTACGATCTCGGATGTGACCTGCAGACCCGCCGCTGCGCAGCACCTCCGCGACCTCGCGCGGCTGCGCCGCGTCCGCGACCGGATCGACCGGGAGTACGCACGGCCGCTGGACGTCGAGGCGCTCGCCCGCGGCGTGAACATGTCGTCGGGGCACCTCAGCCGGCAGTTCAAGATCGCGTACGGCGAGTCTCCGTACTCCTATCTGATGACCCGGCGAATCGAGCGCGCGATGGCGCTGCTGCGGCGCGGCGGCCTCAGCGTCACCGACGTCTGCTTCGCGGTCGGCTGCTCGTCGCTCGGCACCTTCAGCACCCGCTTCACCGAGCTGGTCGGCATGCCGCCGAGCGTCTACCGGGAGCAGGAGGCGGGGCCGGCGGAGGGGATGGCGCCGTGCGTGGCGAAGAAGATCACCAGACCGATCAGGAATCGAGAAGCGCGGGCCACCGAGCCGCAGCTAGCGTGACCGGCATGGACATCACCATTCACACGGCCTTCCTGCCGCACGAAGATCCGAACGCCTCCCTGACCTTCTACCGCGACACCCTCGGTTTCGAGGTACGCAACGACGTCGAATACGGCGGAATGCACTGGATCACGGTCGGCCCCACAGGCCAGCCGGACACGTCGATCGTGCTCCACCCGCCGGCCGCGGACCCCGGTATCACCGAGGACGAGCGCCGCACCATCAGCGAGATGATGGCCAAGGGCACCTACGCCGGCATCAACCTCGCCACACCCGACCTCGACGGCACTTTCGAGCAGTTGCAGGCCCGCGAGGCCGAGGTGGTCCAGGAGCCGACCGACCAGCCGTGGGGCATTCGTGACTGCGCCTTCCGCGATCCCGCGGGCAACATGATCCGGATTTTCGAGGTCAAGCCGTCCGGCTGACGCTGGACCGAC
>JBOHED010000835.1:0-3991 GCA_050700915.1 Actinopolymorphaceae bacterium
GCAGCCGCCGAACAGTGACGTACGCAGTCCCGGGCTCGGCCGGGGGCAAGGTTCGTACGACAATCTCGTGGCGTCACCGCAACGTCTCTGGGCGATGTACGCCGGCCAGCGGTCAGGTATCCCCGTCCGTGCGTTGGAGTCCTATGCCGGGGCAGAGGCGAAGGTCGCGGTGGAGGCTCCGGGCTGCCGGTTGCACTGGTCCACCCTCGCCGGCATCGGCTGGGTCGAGTCCCACCACGGTCACTACGGGGGCCGGGTGCTGGAGGTCGACGGGCGACCCTCGGCTCCCATCTTCGGCGTCGCGCTGAACGGCGACCCGAAGATCCGCGCCATCCGGGACACCGACGACGGGCGGCTGGACAACGACCGGACGTGGGACCGGGCAGTAGGACCGATGCAGTTCATTCCCGGGACGTGGGCGATGTGGTCCGCCGACGGCGACGGCGATGGCCGAGCGGACCCGCAGGATCTTGATGACGCCGCCCTTGCCGCAGGTCGCTACCTCTGCCGGAACGGCGGCGACCTCGGCACCGCGGCGGGATGGCGTCGAGCGATCCTGACCTACAACCACTCCCGCGACTACCTGCAGGCCGTGCGCGACCGTGCTTTCCAGTACGCCACAGTCGCGGAGTGACGGCCTAGGACCGGGTGTCGGTGCCGCCAACGACACTTTGACCATCCGTTCTCGCCACGGGAGGTACGCATGGGAGCCCAGGTTCATCGCGGGGAGGTCGAGGTCTCGTGGGAGCAGGCACTGGCGTGGCGAATGCGGCGGCAGCACCTGCTGGAGCGAACAACGTCGGCGACGTCGCCGACCGATCTGGCGGCGCTCGTCGATCGGATGTGCGGGCTGCACGCACAGGTGATGTCGTCGGTCGAGTTGGCCCTGTGGGCCAGGACCGAAGGGCTCACCCGCGAAGCGGTCCAGGACGCGCTGTGGCGGCAGCGCACGCTGGTGAAGTTGTGGGCGATGCGGGGGACGCTGCACGTGCTGTCGGCCGCCGACCTCGGCCTGTTCCTGGCCGGGCTCGGCACCTATATGCAGACCCACGACCGGCTGA
This sequence comes from Actinopolymorphaceae bacterium, assembly GCA_050700915.1. Taxonomy (GTDB): domain Bacteria; phylum Actinomycetota; class Actinomycetes; order Propionibacteriales; family Actinopolymorphaceae; genus Thermasporomyces. The sequence continues at coordinate 1,062 of JBOHED010000835.1, forward strand.
AGGACCCGGCGATGCACGAGCTCGCCGAGTGGGTGGGCAAGGCGCTGCACGACAAGGTGCTCACCCGGACAGAGCTTGCCGACGCCGTCGGACGGCTCAGCGGCTCGAGCGCCACGGGCGACGTGATCCACGGAAGCTGGGGCAGCTACCTCAAGCCGGCGTCTTTCCACGGCCGGCTCTGCTTCGGGCCCAGTGATGGCCAGCGGGTCCGGTTCACCCATCCGGACACCTGGCTTCCCGCGCCACACCGCGAACCGCCACCGCCCGCCGGTCCCGCCGGTCCCGTCGCTCCCGACGCCGACACGGCGCTAGCCACCATCGCCGACCGCTTCCTGAACGCCTACGGGCCCGCCGCACCCGTCGACCTCGCCTGCTGGTGGGGCACGACCCGCGCCCACGCGAGCCGGATGCTCGCCGCGCTCGGCGACCGGGCGAGCGAGGTCAGTGTCGACGGCAAGCCGTACTGGATGCCGGCCGACCAGGTCACCGACCTGGTGGCGACCGTGCCGCCCGCGGACGTCGTTCGGCTCCTACCCGGCTTCGACCAGTGGGTGGTCTGCGCCTCCCGGCGAGACGGATCCCGGTCTCGTCCCGGCCCCGGCCTTCCTGCGCTGGACCCCGCCCACCGGAAGCGATCTACCGGCTGCAGGGCTGGGTGTCACCCGTCCTCGTCGTCAACGGCCGGATGGAAGGCGTCTGGAAACACCAGCGGAAGGGTCGGCGGCTGTACGTCGAGATCGAGCCGTTCCGGCGGCAGCCACGCTGGACCCGGCAGCCGATCGAAGCCGAGGCAGAACGCCTTGCCGGGTTCCTAGGGGGCGAACTCCACCTCAGCCAGTCAGCCTGAGCTCCACGGTGCGCCCGTCCGTGCTCACGTCCGCGCTCGCGTTCGTGCTCACAGGCAGAGGCAGAACGGGTGTCCGTCCGGGTCGAGCAGCACCCTGAAATGCGTGGACGGTTGAACGTCGGCGAGCGTCGCACCGCACTGGATCGCCCACTCGACCGCGGTGTCGAGGTCGTCCACGCCCACGTCCAGATGTTGGGTGGCGATCTGCTCGCCCTCGTCGCTCGGCCACACAGGTCGCCGATAGTGGGCGTCGTAGGAGAAGTTCAGGGCGGGTTCGGCCACTCCCTCCGGAGGGCAGACCAGCGCGTACCCCGCCTCCGGCGGGTCTCCGGGACGCGGTTGTTCCTCCCGTACGTACGGCCAGCCGAGCAGCGTGGAGTAGAAGTGGGCGAGCAGGCGTGGGCGGGCCGCCGCGATCGTGACCGCGCCCACCATCATCCGCGACGGTCTGTCCATCGGTCGCACCTCCACGCGCCTGGTTCGAGGGTCCACGTTGGCCCCACGATGCCGGATCCCATCCTCGCCGACCGTCTACCGGCAACCGCAGACGAGCGACCGCCGCCCGCTGACCGCCGCCCGCTGACCGCCGCCCGCCGTCCGCCGACCCGCCGATGGCCGACCGCTCACGATTCGGGTCGGCGCGCGGCCGTTCGCGGCACAACGGCGACCGTTCGGGGAAGGCCGCTGGTGCCCACGTCAGCTCTGGGAGATCGTGGCGGAGCAGTCACATCCCCGTTCGGCGCCTGGCGTGACATCGCGAAATTGGAGCATCCGACCCATGCTGAATCCCGAGGCGGCTCCTGGGCCGCTCACCGACCTGGACCGGTTCGTGTTCGAGTCGTGGGGCTATCTGGTGATCCCCGACGTGCTGTCGCCGACCGAGGCCGCCGAGTGTTACGACGCCTCGCAGCGGCTTCATGGCGCGCGGGAGCGGGAGTTCGGGCAGATCGGTCGCGGGTACGAGTCCGAGCCGGCCCTGGAGCGGCTGATCGACCATCCCAGCGTCCTGCCCAAGGTCCGTGGCCTGTTCGGCGACCGGTTCATCCTGCAGGCGAGCTGGAACACGATGCAGCCGGCGGGCGGTGGGGTGGGTGGGTGGCACCAGGACGGGTCGAGTGCGTACAACTTCAACCAGGTTGGCTATCCGGTCCCGTTGATCCAGCTGCGGGCGTCGTTCCTGCTGACCGACCAGACCGAGGCGGGGGCGGGCAACATGGAGCTGATCCCGGGCAGTCACCGCAGCCAGGTGCCGCTGCCGCAGGACATTCGTACGAACCGAGGCGACGTCCCCATCGGACAGGTGATCTGCGCGCCGATCGGTTCGGTCCTGTTGTTCCACAACGGTGTCTGGCACCGCACCTACCGCCACGACGGGGACCGGGACCGCTACACGGCACACTACGTCTACAGCCCGCCGTGGGTGCGCCCGGCCGACCGGTTCACCAACTCTGCGGACTTCCTGGAGCGTACGACCCCGAGGCGCCGGGCCCTGATGGGTGAGTTCGGACGACCCGACGCGCCCTATGGCGCGAGCTACGAGCCGCTTCCCCTGGACTAGCCCGGCCGCCGACCGCATACCCTTTCGAAGCTTCGGCGACATACGCCGTGGTCGATTCGGACCTCTTTCGCTTCCTCGAATGGGCCGAAACCCACCAGCGTGCCGGTCGCCTGTGCGTAGACCCTGCCCCGACTCGCCCGTGCACACGGACTCTCACGCGCTCGGGATCCGCGGCGCGAAGGCGGCGTGCATCACCAGGGACGCGGCACCGACCGCACCCACCTCGGCGCCAGCCGAGGAGAACTCGACGCGGACCTTCTGGCCGCGTACGTATCCAGTGCTCCGGTCGAGCGCCGCGCGGATCTGCGGTTCGTAGCAGAACCGGGCCGCGTCGACCGCCGCACCGCCGAGGACGACGACGTCGGGGACGAGGACGTTCGTGACGCCGACGAGTGCGACGCCCAGCATCCGCGCCGCGTTCGTCACCACCCGTCGTTCGATCGCGGCGCCGGCGCGCGCGGCGGCACAGACCTGTGCGTAGTCGAGATCGCCGGAGTCGCCGCAGCTACCGGCAGCGGATCGGAG
>JBOHED010000836.1:0-3545 GCA_050700915.1 Actinopolymorphaceae bacterium
CGCCGTGCTCTGCGACCTGCCGCGCTCAGTCGTCGTCCAGCACGATCTTCACGGGCTGGCGAGCGACGACGCGCTGCGGCGGGTGGTCTACGACCTGGAGGGCGTGGTGGAGGACACCGCTGTCCCGCTCGAGCACGCCTGCCTCAGCTGCGCCCTCCGCGAGGACGTCGTGCCCACGCTCGTCCGGCTCGCGCGGAGCGGACGCTGGGACCGGCTGGTCCTGGCGCTCCCCGTCACGGCGGAGCCGGACCTGGTCCTGAGCGCGCTCCACGGCGCCGTGGTAGGCGGGCAGTCCGCAGCATCCGTGGTCAGCCCTGCGGGTGTCCTCGCGACCGTCGACCTGGCCACGCTCGTCGACGATCTGTTCGGCGACGACCTGCTGGTCGAGCGGGGCCTTGCGATGACCACTGACGACCGGCGCGCGGTGGGTGAGGTGATCGCCCACCAGATCGAGTGCGCCGACATTGTGGCCAGTGCCGGCAGCCCACCGCCGGACAGCCGTGAGGCGACCGTCGTCAGGCACCTCGCTCCGACCTCGGCGGAACTCGCCGATCTGCATGATCTCGACGTCGCGAAGGCGATGGCGCGGGCGCACGGCGCGCGTGGCCCGCACCGCGGCGACTACCGGCGGGCGGAACTGTCGGGTGCGGGGGAGAACAACGGCGTGTGGACGCTCGATCTCGCGTCGTGGCGACCGGTCCACCCGGCCCGGCTCCACGACCGGATCGTCGACCTGGCCGGCGGTCAGCAACGCAGCCGGGGCTGGTTCTGGCTGCCCACCCGCCCCCGCGCAGTCTGCGGCTGGGACAGCGCCGGCGGCCAGCTCAGCATCGGCACCGTGGGTCGGTGGTCGGCGTCCAGCCCGCAGACGCGGATCGTGGTCACCGGCATCGACGACGGCCGGGAGCGGCTGCGGGAGGCGTTCGACGGGGTGCTCATGACGGACTCCGAACTCGCCCGCGGGCTCTCCCAGTGGGAGGAACGTGACGACGGGTTCTCGCCGTGGCTCGGTGAGGTCGACGAGGCCGCCTGACCGAGTGCCAGGAGAGGTTTCGCGGTGCGCACGTTGCGTGCCATGTCCTGATGCACGGTGAATTCGCCACATTTCGTGGGGCGGTCATGACCGCGGTCGCCGGGGACAGGGCTGCTCGTGATGGCCGTCAGACGGGCACGGCAAGAGACACGGCGAAGTCGTTGCCCGGATCGGTCCACCAGGACTCGACGGCGAACCCTGCGGCCGCCAGCTCCTTCTCGACGCCCTCCTGACGGAACTTCGCCGAGACCTCGGTGCGCATCTCCTCACCAGCGTCGAACACCACCTCGAGATCGAGCCCGGCGATCCGCACCGTTTGCGCGGACGTGGAACGCAGCCGCATCTCGATCCACTCGTGCTTGGCATCCCAGACCGCCAGATGCTCGAACGCCGACGGTACGAAATCGGCGTCAAGCGCGCGGTTGATGACATAGAGAACGTTGCGATTGAAGTCGGCGGTGACTCCCGCGGCGTCGTCGTAGGCAGCGACCAGGCGCTCGGGATCCTTCACGAGGTCGGTACCGAGCAGGAGCCGGTCGGTCTCGCCCAACCCCGCGCGGACCGCGGCGAAGAACGCCGCCCGCTGTGCGGGTTCGAGGTTGCCGACCGTGCCGCCGAGGAACGCGACGATCCGGTGGCCGCCCTGCGGCAGGTGCTCGAGATGTCGCTCGAAGTCCGCCACGACGCCGTGCATCAGCAGATCGGGGTAGTCGGCGCCGAGCGAGTCCATGGCACCCTCAAGCGCTGTGTCGCTGACATCGACAGGCACGTAGGACTGCAGACGTCCGGTCGCGCGCATCGCGTCGAGCAACAGGCGCGTCTTGGTCGATGATCCCGATCCGAGCTCGATGAGCGTCTCGCCGGCCGCGAGCTCGGCAATATCCGTGGCCCAGTTGGCCAGGATCGCTTCCTCGGCTCGGGTCGGATAGTACTCGGCGAGGTGGGTGATCTCCTCGAACATGGCACTACCGCGTGCGTCGTAGAAGTACTTCGGCGGAAGGGTTTTGGGCTGCTTCCGCAACCCTTTCCGGACATCGCGGGCGAGGTTCTCGGCGAGGTCGTGCGCGGTGAGGAAGCGGCTGATGCGATCGGTGGTGCCCATTGCTGTCACGCGATCCTCCATCGTCGGGCCAGCTGCCGGAGGCGGTCCAGATCTGGACGCTCATCCCGGTGGTTGCGGTCGTCACAGTGGTCCTCGGGGGTGTCTGGCCCCCTGTTGACGTGTGCCCCTTCTAGAGCGGCATGATGCGTAGTCCTTCCTTGTCCGACTCGACCAGGCTGCCCGGTGGGACCGGGCGCCAGTCCGGATGCGTGTCGCACGGTTCGGAGGCGAGCAGCACCGATTCCTCCTGCGTACGCACGAAAAGCGTGTCGCCCGACGTCGTCGCCGCCAACGCGTCACCGTCGCTGGCCAGGAGGTTGAGCCGCCCGCCGCCACCGTGCGCGCCGATGTCCTGCACGACCTGCGCGAGTCCGGCACCGAGTGCGGCGCCGGACTCCCAGTGCGCTACCGCAAGGCCGAACAACAGCGCAGAGTCCATCGGCGCGAGTGCGTCGGGCACCCAGCTCGATGAGTCCCGAAACGCCTTGTGGGCCAGACGATAGTCGGCAAGTGCACCGTTGTGGCTGAACAGCCAACGATCGTGGGTGAACGGAGCCGCACCGGACTCGTCAGCCGGAAAACCCGGTGTGGCCGAACGCACGGCGGCCACGACACAACGGGACTCGATCGTGGGTGCCAGGCTGGCGAACGACTGGTCACTCCAGATCGGCACCGCGCGCCGGTAGCGCACGGGCTGGGTTCTGCCGGGCACGTACCAACCGGCGCCGAAGCCGTCGACGTTGACGAGTCCGTGCTTCTGGTGGCGCGGCGAGTATGCCTGTGTGGACAGCGAATGTGGCGGCCCGAGTACGAGGTCGTGCAGAGTGGCGGGGCGCCCGAGGTAACCAAGGTGGCGGCACATGGAAAGAGATCCCTCTGTTGTGGAGGACGGTGTGGTCAGGCGTCGCGGGCGCAACGGAAACCGGCGAAGATCTGCCGGCGGATCGGGTAGTCCCAGTTGCGGAACGTGGTCCGGCAGGCAGTCGGATCCGTGGCCCAGGAGCCGCCACGCAACACCATGTATTCCGTACCGAAGAAGACTTCTGAGTACTCGCGGTACGGAAAGACGCAGAAGCCCGGGTGGCCGGTGAACCGCGTGGCCGTCCACTCCCACACGTCACCCAGCATCTGCCGGGCACCCACCGGTGACGCGCCACGTGGGTAGGAACCGACCGGCGCTGGGTGGAAGCGGACCTGACCGAGGTTGGCGTGTTCGTCCCCGGCCGGGTCGTCGCCCCACGGGAAGCGCCGCTTGGTCGCGTGCACGGGATCCCAGGAGGCGGCCTTCTCCCATTCCGCTTCGGTGGGCAGGCGTTTGCCCGCCCACCGGGCGTAGGCGGCGGCTTCGTACCAGCAGACGTGCTGGACAGGTTCGTCCATGGGGAGGAGTTCGGTGTGGCCGAAGCGGCG
>JBOHED010000837.1:0-4167 GCA_050700915.1 Actinopolymorphaceae bacterium
GGTCGTCGCGCACCAGATCGCCTTTGGCACCGGCCACGTGCCCGAAGATCGCGCGGTGGTCGACGAGCTCACCGGTGATCGCCCGGGCGTACGGATCGACCAGCAGCTTCGCCCGGTTGAACCGGTGGCCCGCCTGCGGGTCCCACGGACCGTAGACCCGGTAGCCGTACCGCTGGCCGGGCCCCACTCCCGCGAGCCGGCCGTACCACGTGCCGAAGATCTGGTCCGACAGCGGAACCCGCCGTTCGGACCCGTCGGGAGCGGTGAGACAGACCTCCACCCGTTCGGCCATGGGCGCCCAGAGGGCGAACGTCACACCGCTTCCGTCGTACGTCGCACCAGGCGGTGGGCAACCGTCGGGCCACCAGGGGGTCGCTCCAGTCCTCGTCACGGGCTCCATCCTTGCGCGTCGGTGGACGGGACCCATGCAGTGCCGGCGTTTCGCCGACACCGCTACCCGCACCAGGTCCGGTCCATGCCCGAGCTGGCGTGATCAGCTTGCCAACGGGACGTGCCACTTCACGAGATTGCCGCGTTCGCCGGACTCGATGTCGAACGAACCGCCCAGGTGCAGGGCGCGGGCATGGAGCTCGGCGACGTGGGCCTCGGGCGGAGCGGCACCGCCGATGTCGGCGCCGTCGTCGACGACGGTGAGGACGAGCTCATCTCCGGTGACCCGTACCGTGACCTCGACCTCGGTCGGCGACAGATGGGAGGCGGCGTTGGCCAGCGCGTCACGTACCGCCGGCATCAGCTCGCCGCGCAGGCGCGGTGGTACGCCGCGGTCGACCGGCCCGCGCACGACCAATCGCGGGGTGAAGCCGAGAACGGTGCGCGCCGAGTCGATTTCGTAGAGCAGTTGGCTACGGATCGACGTCGCGTCGGACTCCTCGTGGTGCAAGGAGAAGATGGTGGACCGTACTTCCCTGGTCATGTCGTCGAGGTCGTCGATCGCCGCGTCGACGCGCTGCCTCACCTGCGGGTCGGTGCTCAGCCCGGCCGCGCTGTGCAGCCGCATCTCGACGGCGAAGAGACGCTGGATGACAACGTCGTGCAGGTCCGACGCGATCCGGTCGCGGTCCTCGAGGACGCGCATTCTGGCGCGGTCCTCCTGCGACTGGACGTGCTGCAGGGCGAGAGCCGTCTGGCCAGCGAACGCCTCCACCAGGTCGATCTCGCGCCGGGCGACGCGTTCCTGGGGAGAGCCCCTTCGCCAGCCGGCGTCGAGCAGGCCGAATACCTCTCCCGACGCGACGAGGGGGAGGAGCATGCCCAGCCCGATCACCGACAGGGCATCTGCCCACTCCGGCGGTGGGTCGTAGTCGGGCTCGTGGGTGAGATCGTCGCTGACGATCCGTTCGCCGGTCTCGATGACGCGGGCGGTGAGACCTCTCCGGCCGAGCCTGGTCCCCCGGGTGTCCTCGAGGTCGAGGCCCTCGATCACGGCGAGGACGGTGTTGTCGCGGTCGGCGGGATCCGCCATGATCAAGCAGGCGTAGTCGGCGCTGGATACCGCCCGGAAACGCTGGATTACCAGCGACAGAGCCTCGCTCCGGTCGACGTCGTTGAGGAGTAGGCGCGTCATGCCGAGGCCGGCTTCGAGCCACTGACCGCGCCGTTCCCGGTCGTTCTGCAGCCGCTGCTGGTGCAGCGCGAGTGCGGCCTGGTCGGCGAACGACTGTACGAGGTCGGTGTCCTGGACCGCGACGGCTTCATCCGGTGAGCCGCGCCGCCAGGTGAGTGCCAGCACACCCATCGTCTGGCCCTCCGCGGTCAGCGGCATGAACATCGCCAGACCCACCTCCGCGGACCACCCGCCCCAAGGTGGGGTGGGGTTGTAGCGCGGGTCGCCCTCCAGGTCGGTCGTGAGGATCGGCTTGCCGTCGTCGATCACGGAGGCGAGCATGCTCGGCCGGCGGAGCTTGATGCTGGCCAGCTCGTTCTCGTCCGCGTCGATGCCGTCGACCGCCTCGAAGACGATCCGTTCCTCCGAAGCCGTGCGGTCGAGCAGGGCGATCACGCCGCTGAACGCTCCGGAGACTTCGCGGATGCGTCGGACCACCATCGGCAGCGCCTCGTCGCGGCTTGCCGGATCGAGCAGGAGGCGCGTCACGTCGGCACCCATCTCGAGCCACCGTTCGCGCCGGCGTTCCTGCTGGAACGAACGGGAGTTCTCGATGGCGATGCCGGCCGCTTCGGCGAGCCCGGTCACGGCAGTCTCGTCCGCGGCCGTGAACTCGGGACCTGAGGTCTTGTTGGCGAGATAGAGCAGCCCGTCGGTGTCTCCGTGCACCCTGATAGGTACGGCGAGCAGCCCTCTGATGCCCGGATGATGCGGTGGGATGCCGTACCTTTCGGGATGATTCCTGACATCAGCGATACGAAGGGTTCTTCCGGAATCATGGACAATTCCGAGAATTCCCTTGAGCTGCGGGCGCTCGCCGACTTTTGCAATACGTTCCTCGCTGAGGCCAAAGGGAATGAATTCGAGAATTCGCTTGTCTCGGGTCGCTATGACCAGAACCGCGTACTGCGCGGACGTGAGTTGAGCCGCCGTCTCCACAATGCGCTCTAGGGCCGGTCTCAGCTCGTGATCGTTACCCACCGTTTGTCCGCTCCATCGACGGCCATTGTCGTGCGGCAATGAGGACACACACGTGTCTGTGCAGAGCGTCCGCGCGCCCACTTCTGGAGGAAAGCGTAGGACACAACGCGCGGCGCCGCTGCATTGCCAAGCACGATTGCCGGAAAAGCCTTCAGAGCAGGGAGTACGGATGGCGAGGAAATGCCTCAGTCGAGCGGAACGTGCCATTCAATCGTCGTGAGCCCGTCGCCACCCTCGAAGAGGTGGCAGGTGCCACCGAGGCGACTCGCCTGGGTCGACAGATCCTCGATCCGGGCGGCGCGGACGCGTTGGTCCTCGGTGTCGCCGGTCCGGCCGTCGTCGCTCACGGTGAGTGTGAACTCTTCGTCGAGGTGGATCCCGACCTCGGCGTGTACGACACCACGGTGCTTGCCGGCAACGGTGAGGGCGTGCCGCAGCGCCGTGACGACTTCGTTGTGGAACGCTTCGGGCAGGGTGTCGACGGGGCCGTTCAACACGATGCGCGGCGTGAAACCGAACAGGTCGCGCGCCAGGTCGATCTCGGCGAGCAGTTGGTCATGGATGGAGACGATCGACTCACGGTGCGGTTCATGGAGTTGGAAGATCGCCGAACGGACGTCCCGGGTCGTCTCGTCGAGTTCATCGATCGCCTCGGCGATCCTGCGCTGGACCTCGGGGCGGTTACTCAGCCCGCTGGCGCTGTGCAGGCGGGTGCCGGCGGAGAAGAGGCGTTGGATCACCGCGTCGTGCAGGTCGCGCGCGATCCGGTCGCGGTCCTCCAGCACCAGTAGGCGTGCGCTGTTGCGCTGGGCCTGCACCTGTCGGAGGGCGAGGGCGGCATGGCTCGCCCACATCTCCACCAGCGGTACCTCCTGGATGGCCAGGAGTTCCTGCGGGGAGGCTCGTTGCCAGCCGACGTACAACACACCGAGGGTCTCGCCGCTGGCGATGAGGGGCAGAACCATGCCGAGGCCGACCACCGACAAGGCTTTCCGCCACTCCGGCGGCGGATCGAACGACGGCTCTCCAGGAAGGTCGCGGGTCACGAGTCCTTCGCCGGACTCCATCACCATGGCGGGGATCCCTCGGACGTCCACTCGGGTGCCAGTGGTGTACTCCAGGCCGAGTCCGTCGGCCGCCTCCATCACCATCGTCCCCGGCACGGCCGGATCGAGCAGGATCAGGCTCGCATAACACGCGCCAGAGACCTCCCGCAGCCGACGGGTCACCATCCGCAGGGCCTGGTCCCGGTTGACCTGCCCCAGGAGCAGATGGGTCATTTCCGAAGCGGCCTGCAGCCATTGCTGGCGACGTCGTTCCCCCTTGTAGAGCCGGGCGTTCTGGATCGCGATCCCTGCCGCCGCGGCAAGAGCGAGCAACGCCTCCTCGTCATCCGGGGTCAACGGCGCCACAGCATTGTCCATCTCGCCGCCGCACTCGCCGAGATAGAGATGCCCGAATGTCTCGTCGCGCATCGCGATGGGGACACTCAGAAGTCCTCGCACCGTCCGATGGGGACGAGGTAGCCCCGCGGCGGTGAAGTGCTCAGGAAACTCGGCGAT
>JBOHED010000838.1:0-3490 GCA_050700915.1 Actinopolymorphaceae bacterium
GACGCAGCCGCGCAGCGTCAGCGCATGTTCAGCCCACCGGCGCTGGACGACGAGCTTCTGAACGAACGACGACTCCGGCGAGGTCGACAGGTACCCGTGCATCGACGTGAAGGCCCCGAGCGGAACCGGCGTCACGTCGAAGTCGAACCCCGCGATCGACGCGCGCGGATCATGGTGGAACCGCCAGAACGGCTCTCCCACCTGCTCGAGCCGGTACGCGAACGGCCCCTGAGTCAGGGCTTCGCCCGCCACCAGCGGGATGGGATCGCGGTATCCGTCACCGAGCCCGACATCGGGGATCCACGTCTCGGACCCGATCCCGACCAGGAGCACCATGTGCGCGCCCCACGCCGGCGAGTCGGCGCCAGGGTCGAGTGGCGCGCCACGCGCCAACGCGACGTCGAACCCGAGGCTCAGCAGGAGACCTGCGAACGAACCGTTGAGGTGGTAGCAGTAGCCGCCTCGTCCGGTGACGATCCGATTCGCCGACTCCCGCGGGTCGATCGTCGTCGGCCGGCCGAGCTGGATCTCGAGGTTCTCGTACGGCACCCGGTCGAGCTGCGCGTGATGCAACCGCCGGAGCAGCTCTGCCGAGGGTGGCCCGGGCACCTCGCCGGCTCCGAAGCCGAGGTGGCGCAGGTAGCGGTCGCGGAGTCCGACGTCGAACGCCTGGAGATTCACCCGCCCGAGCCTGTCATACAAGCCTCGTGGCCGATCCTCTCGACGACCTGGCCACCGCTGCTACCGCCGCCGCGGATGGCGCTCCGGTGGGACGCGACGCCGGCCGCGGCGACGGACCGCCAGCTCAAGCCGCACAGGCGATACAGCCGCACCGCTGGCGCGTTGTCGGCGGCGACCATCAGAGCCGCCCGGCCGCACTCGGCGACGAGGGTGTCGAGCACCAGCCGGAACGCAGCAGCCGCATAGCCCTTTCCCTGCAGCTGCGTACGCACGACGACTCCGGCGATGTAGCCCACGTCCGGCGCCGACCACGCGTCAGCCGCGACGGCGGCAAGGACCCGGTCGGCCGGGACCGCTCCCGCCCATCGGCGTACCCCCGCGAGCCCGGGCCGTGCGTACGAGCGTGGATAGGTCTCGGCCAGGAGTTCGGCGACCGGTGCGGACCATGACCAGTCGAGCCAGCGCGCGACGTCGGCAGGCTGCCGACCGCCGGCCGCGTTTCGGATCGGCGGGCGGTCGGTTTCCATCCACCCGAACGTACCTCGGAGCGTCACGCCGTCGATCTGGTCGGCGACCGCGGCCACGAGATCCTCCGTACCGATCAGCCGGAACGTCGGGCCGACCTCGGCCAGGACGGTACGGACGAGCAGCGCCAGCTGGTCGGCCGGGCCGTGGATCGCCAGCCGGTCCCGGCAGGCAAGGAAGGGAGCCGCGACCGCGACGGCATCACCGCGCCGCCACGCGCGTACCCGCCGCCATCCGTGACCTGGCTGCACCGGCCGGAGCCCCTGGCTCGCCCAGAGCAACAGGCTGTCAGTGGTACACCGGCGGAGCTCGGCCATCGTGGTGATCTCATACCTCACGGTGCATGAACATACCTCATTCAACAATTTCATGCAGAGCGCAGTTTCATGTGCACGGCAGCTCATGCGTACCGCCGGAGGTCGGCGTGATCGGCCCCGAGCGGGGATGACCGCCGACCGCCTGGGAGACTCGCTCTTCGTGGCGACACCGGGGCTGTGGTTCGAAGGCGCACGACTGCGTACCCTCCCGGCCTCCGTCGCGCCGGTCCTCGTCGGGTCGGGAGCGGCTGCGGCAGCGGGTTCGTTCGTCGCCTGGAAGGCCGCGCTGGCCCTGGTGGTCGCGCTCGCGTTGCAGGTCGGTTCGAACTACGCGAACGACTACTCCGACGGGATCCGCGGTACCGACGACCATCGGGTCGGCCCGCAACGCCTCGTCGGGTCGGGGGCAGCGGCGCCGGCTGCGGTGAAGCAGGCCGCGTACGCCTGCTTCGCGGTGGCGGCAGTCTGCGGACTCGTACTCGCCCTCACGACCGCGTGGTGGCTCGTCGCCCTCGGCGCGGTGGCGATCGGGGCGGCGTGGTTCTACACCGGAGGCCGCCGCCCGTACGGCTACCACGCGCTCGGCGAGGTCAGCGTCTTCGTGTTCTTCGGGCTGATGGCCGTGGTCGGCACGGCGTACGTCCAGACGCTCCGGGTCACCTGGCCGGCGATCGCAGGCGCGGTCGCGATCGGGTCACTCACGTGCGCGATCCTGGTCGCCAACAACCTGCGCGACATCCCGACCGACGCGGCCAGCGGGAAACGGACGCTCGCGGTGATGCTCGGCGATGACCGGACCCGACTGCTGTACGTCGGGCTGCATGTTCTTGCGTACGCCCTCGTCGTGGTTCTCGCACTTACCACGACGCCGTGGACGCTGCTCGCCCTGCTGGCACTGGGGCTGGCGCGGCGGCCACTCAGTCAGGTGAAGCGCGGCGTCAGCGGCCGGGACCTGGTGCCGGTCCTTCGCGACACCGGCCTCGCCGAACTCGCCTTCGCCATCCTGCTCACCGCCGCTCTCGCCCTGTCCTGACCCAATGCCGTGGACTCACGCGCCCACCCGCCGCGTTGGTGATCATGAAGATCGAGCTGTGCCACAGCCCGCGGCGAATCCTCATGATCATTGGAGAGGGGGAGGCGGCTCAGTCGCGCTCCGTCGGGTCGTGGGTGGTCGCGCTGGTACCCATCTCGTCCTCGGCGTCGGTCTCCTCGTCGGCGTGCGTGACGGGCCGGTGCTCCTGGAGCCGCCGGACGTACTCCGGATTGATCTGTTCGCGGTCGATGTCGCGCGGATCCTCACCGGGGGTCGCGTCTTCCTTGGTCCACCTGTCGGTGTCTTCAGGGTCGCGGCCAGGCTCGTGACGGGGATTGTCGGTCATAAACGATCGGTACCCCGAACCTGCGCAGCGTTAACCCGTGAAGAGAAGCGTCCGTACGCCTACACCCCGACCCACTCCCCGGTGGCCCCGAACCGGTCCAGCACCCTGGCGTACGGCTCGAGGTCCAGCCCCTGCCGCGCCACCCACGCGTCGTCGTAGTAGGTGTGGGCGTACCGGTCCCCGCCGTCACAGATCAGCGTCACCACGCTGCCGCGCTCACCGCCCCTACGCATCCGCGCGACCAGCGCCAGCGCGCCCCACAGGTTCGTGCCCGTCGACCCGCCCGCCCGCCGCCCCGTCACCGCCGCGAGATACCGCATCGCCGCGAGCGAGGCGGCGTCCGGCACCCGCAGCATCGCGTCGACGACATCGGCCACGAACGACGGCTCCACGCGCGGCCGCCCGATCCCCTCGATCCGCGACCCCTGCGCCGTGCACGCGGGGTCGTCCTCACACCAGCCGGCGAAGAAGGCGGACCCGTCAGGGTCCACGACGCAGAGCTCGGTGTCGTACCGGCGGTACCGGACGTACCGCCCGATCGTCGCGCTCGTCCCACCCGTGCCGGCCCCGACGACGATCCACCGCGGG
>JBOHED010000839.1:0-2863 GCA_050700915.1 Actinopolymorphaceae bacterium
TCCGGAGCCAAGGCCGACGCCGGTGGTGAGGACCACACGCTCGGGTGGGCTTCCGCTGTAGAGGTCGTACGCCGCACCGGTGAGCGCGAGAATCGGCCCGCCGACGGTGAGGACACGCGCCGTCAATCCATACGGTCGGGCGCTGGTCGCGACTGGTGAGGGTGTGGGTTTCCCGGTGAGGGCGAGCATGACTGCCGACGGGTGGTGAGGGTTGTGTCGGCGAACGAGTTCAGCCACGTCCTCCTTCACCAGATCTCCGGCGACGAACGTCAGCTGGTTCCAGTCGTAGCTCTCGTTACCCATCAGCTTCTCGCCGACCTTCGCGTACGCGCTCTCGACGAGTTCCTCGACCTCGCGGTAGATCTCTCGCCGCGCCAGGTAGTAGCCCCTCAGTGCCTCGGGCGTGTTGTCCTCTGGCCGGCCATCCCGGCTTTCCCCGAGCATCGGTGCCCAGATCCACCCGCCTTCCTTCCGCAGCTGGTTGATCTCGGCGAGTTCGTCGGCCGCTGCCATCTGCCCTTCGACGTACTCGAGGACATCGGCGATCTCGTCAAGCAGATCCGCGCGCCTCCGGATCGCAGCCGCGAAGGCATCAATCTTGGACTGCCCGGCCGATAGCCTGCCGGCAAAGGCCCGTCCGGCGATGTCGTCCCACGACTCCAACCGTGCGCGCTGAATATGCGCAACCGCCGACGCCGCACCGTCGACCCGCGGGGCAAGGATGTCTCGAAACCACGCCGCGATGGATCGGATGCTCGCCGAATCGCCGCCCAACCTCGTGTCGCTCGGATTCGTCATGCACCACCATCCTCGTCAGGACCCTCCCAAGAACGGCGCCGGACCCCTCCAGCGGATTGACCAGCGGCCATAACGAGTCGCCGGGTTCAACGACACTTTCCCTCGTGTTGTTCTCCTCGACCCTTCGGTAGTAGCCCGCAACGTCGTGCAGCCGATCCTTGGCCTCGTCGAGTCGGAGCACCAGATGGGCGTACTGCGCGACCGTCGCCTCCACCATGTCCATCACCACCGGGGTGAACGGTCCCGCGTCCAACGACTCTGGTTTGCTCCGATCAGCCTGATCAAGGTCCTCGGCTGCCTCGCCCAGGTGGCGGCTCCATCGTTCGATCACCTGCCAGTCGAAGTACACCCCGCCTCCTCTCTGCCACCGACAGCCACCGACGACGACCATCCGAGCACAGTAGTGGGGTCATCGAGTCCCTGGCACCGGCTGTCCGCAGGCGGGTCGACCGGTCCCGGAGCGGTCCGATGTGGGGACAATGGGCCATGAGCACAGGCACGGGTACGCATGCCCGAGGGTGACACCGTCTGGCTCACTGGCCGACGGCTGCGTGGTGCTCTCGCCGGACGTACGCTCACGGCCGCGGAACTGCGGGTGCCCCGGTATGCGACCGCCGAACTCACCGGTCACATGGTGCGGGAGGTCGTGTCCGTCGGCAAGCATCTGCTGATCCGGATCGGGCCCGATCTGACCCTGCACACGCACCTCGGGATGGAAGGGTCCTGGCGGATCGCCCGCGCCGGCGCGCGGTGGCCCGACGAGCGCGAGCCCGTGCGCGTGATCCTGGCCAACGAGGCTGCCGTCGCGATCGGGCACCGGCTCGCTCGAGTCGACCTGGTGCCCCGCACCGAGGAGGACGCGCTGGTCGGCCACCTCGGCCCCGACCTGTTGGGCGCGGGATGGGACCCGGACGAGGCCGTACGCCGACTGGCCGCCGTGCCCGACCGCCCAGTCGGCGAGGCGCTGCTCGACCAGGCCAACCTTGCCGGGATCGGGAACCTCTATCGCGCGGAGCTGCTCTTCCTCCGCGGCGTCCATCCGCTGACTCCCGTGAGTGACGCGGGCGATCTCCCGCGGATGGTACGCCTGGCGCGTCAGCTCCTCTGGACCAACCGCGAACACCCGGAGCAGGCGACCACCGGGAATCTCCGGCGTGGGCACCAGCACTGGGTCTACGGACGTGCGGGTGAGCCCTGCCGCCGGTGCGGGACCCGGATCCGTGGGGGCGCGGTCGGCCCGACGAGCCAGGAACGTCGTACCTTCTGGTGCCCGTCCTGCCAACCCGCACCACCGACGTGAGCCCCGGTCACTCGAGATCGGCGGCGCCACACACGACGCCCGTCCACACCCTCACACCGGCCGTAGCGCCGCTGGACGTCCACCCAGCGCGCACCACGCGGCTGGCGGCCGTCGCGGAGGCAGAAGCTGACCTTCTCGTCGTACGCATCGTCCCCGTCGGCATCGACGGCGATCAGCTGCGAGGCGGGCAGCTGACCGACCCGGAGCCGGAGCGGTCGTCCGGCCGTACGATCAGCGGTCCCACCCCGACGTTGGCGAGAACGCCAGCTCCCGGGCCTCGTCCGCGAGCCGGATCCGCAGGTTCTCGGCCGGCAGACTGCGCAGGTCGGGCAGCAGTTCCGCCGGACCGGTCGGACCGGGCGACGCTTCCACGGCGCGCCGGACCTCGGCCTCAGACCCTCTCCGGCTCGGCACCCTGTCCTGCCCACCGGAGTCAGAGCCGATGCCGGCGACGATCACTGCGACGCAGGCCAGGGCGGCTCGGGCGTACAAATCGTCGTGAGGTCACGCCCATGACAACGCTCGCCAGCGTGGACATCCGCCAGGTGAGCGAGATGTGCCGGTCGAGCCCATCCGCACGACGTTCACCTACCGGGCGTGGCTGGCCGCGCATGGTCGTGGGCAGAGATGCCGTCATGAGCAGAGATGCAGGCGCGGAAACGCTCGGCTCCTACCGCGCCAAAGAGGCCGAGACGGCGGTGCCTGGTGTCAGGCGGCGACCACCACGGCACGGCGGGAGTTGGCCGCCTCGACCGGTGCGTCGTC
>JBOHED010000840.1:0-4870 GCA_050700915.1 Actinopolymorphaceae bacterium
GTGCCCGCGTCGGCACCCGCACTCCCCCGGAACGGCAGGCGTACGGCTTGGCTCTTGATGGTGATCCCGCGCTCCCGCTCGATGTCCATCCGGTCGAGGTACTGCGCGCGCATCGCCCGCCCTTCGACCACCCCGGTGAGCTGCAGCATCCGGTCGGCGAGCGTCGACTTGCCGTGGTCGATGTGCGCGATGATGCAGAAGTTCCGGATCAGCGCCGGATCGGTCTCGCCGGGCTGCGGGATGGTTCCGGGAACTGGCCCAGAACTGGAAGGCTGAGAGGCAGCGGGCACGGACGGTCCATTCGAGTGTCGGTGGGGGTCGCCTTTCATCATCCCATGCCGGGAACGTGGACCTGGCGCTCGTTGGCGTGCTCCACGCCCTCAGGCGATGATCAACGGCGGACGAATCGGACACCTCAGCCGCAGGAGGTCCGGAATCGCCGCCGCTGGTCGACCGACACGTGCGCTGTCGAACAACTCCCCGACCGAGAAATGCATTGTCGGCGTCCGGCGGGTTTGTCAGCATCGACGGATGTCCTCCTCCCCGCCCGGCACCAACCCTCCTGCTGCTCCGACCCGGGCCGGTGCGCCCACCCGGGCGGCTGGCGTACGGATCTCCTACGCCGAGCTGCCCGGGTCGGTCCACCGGTGGGTCGAGCGCGAGCTCGGATCCCGGGTCGTCTCCGCGTCGACCCAGAGCGGTGGCTTCTCCCCTGGCGCGGCGGCCCGACTGGTGACCGCCAGCGGGCGGCGCGGGTTCGTGAAGGCCGTCGGCAGCGAGCTCAACCCCGACAGCCCGGGGCTGCTGCGCCGCGAGCGCGCGGCGATGGAGGTCATGCCCGCGTTGCCGTGGACCCCGCGGATGCGGTCGGCCTACGACGACGGCGACTGGATCGCGCTGCTCTTCGACGACGTCGAGGGGCGCGAGCCGGCCCACCCCTGGACGGCCGACGACACCGACCTCGTGTTCGGCGCTCTCGGCGACCTCACGGCGGCGCTCACACCGACACCCTGGCCCGCGGCTCCCGACCTGAGCGACGCGGGTTTGTTCCGCGGTGGTTGGGCCCGTCTGCTGGACTCGCTGCCCGCCGACCTCGACCCGTGGATCGTGGCGCACCTCGACCAACTGCGGGAGTACCAGCAGCGGGCCCGGGCCGCCGTCGTCGGCGAGACCCTCGTGCACTGGGACATCCGCGCCGACAACGTACTCGTCACCGAATCGGGAGTCGTGTTCGTCGACTGGGCGTGGGCCGCACGGGGCGCCCGGTGGGTCGACACCGCACTCGCGGCGCTGGACCTCGTGATCAGCGGTTCCCGCGTCGACGTCGACGATCTGCTCAGCCGGCACCCCTGCACCAGGGATACCGACCCGCTCGACGTCACCGCCCTCCACGCCTCCGTGGCGGGCGCTCTCACCGAGCGGTCCCGGGCACCCGCTCCCCCGGGCCTGCCCACGATCCGTGACTACCAGCGCGTGGTCGCCGATGCGCTGACGGCGTGGATCCGCCGACGCATGTCCTGACGAGACATCCGCGGGCATTCGTTGCCACGTCGAGATCGAGTCGACCCTTGCGCGCAGATGTGCGCGCTTGGTAGTCATATGCGTACGCATTGTGCATGTCTGCGCGGTAGGGGGTCTCGGTGGGGGGAACAGCGGAAGCAGTCCAGCGTGCCTTCGGCGCCCTGCTGGGCGACCGTGCGGTGGGCAGGGGAAGCACGGCCGGAGATCCGGCCAGCGCGACCGGAGACCAGGGCAAGGCCATGGTGTGCGGCCAGGACGAGCCTGTCCTGCCGGCCGAACGCACCGACCTTGTGCCACCCGTCCGGGAGCTGCTGGCCGGCGGTCGATGGGACGTCCGCCTCGACACCCGGTGGTGCGCCGTCCGGCCGCCCGGCCACCGGCAACGCACCCACGGCTGGCTGCTCCACCTCTCGGCCACTCCTGCCTCCGCGGGAGCCGTCCTCGATCGAGCAGTCCCCGTCCTCCGGGAGCACGGCGTCGCCTTCCGGTTCGCGGCGACCACCGACACCGTCCGCTGGCTGATGGATGTGGACTGCGAGCCGAGTGTCAGCGGCAGGTTCCTCACCGTGTACCCGCGCGACGACACGCAGGCGCCCCACCTCGCGGCGGCCCTCCACACGGCGACCGCCGGGATGCCCGGACCGCGGATTATGGCCGACCGCCCCGTACGTGCCGGGAGCCTCGTGCACTACCGGCACGGCCGCTTCGAGGAGGCGTACGACCTCGACGACGACGGCGTCCTCCGTCCCGTCGGCACCGGCAGTGACCGCAGGGGCCGCGACGGCGCGGGCACCCTCGATCCCGACGGAAGCTGCGCCGACCTCACCGATGATCTCGATCGGCGGCCCCGCGGCCTCGACCCCGCTCAGATCCAACCGGGGATGGTGCTGCGGGCGCGGTACGTCCTGCGGAGGATCCTGGACCAGTCCGTCACCGGAGGCAGATACCTCGCCCTCGACCGTACGACCGATCGCGAAGTGCTGGTCAAGCACGCCCGTGTCCACAGCGGTGCCGACTCCACCGGTGCGGACGTCCGCGATCGCCTCCGGCTCGAGGCGACGGCTCTCCGGCACCTCGACGGTGCGGTGCCAGTTCCCCGTGTCGTAGAGCTGTTCGATCAGGACGAGGACCGGTTCCTCGCCACCGAGTACGTCCACGGGCGCGCGTTCCTCGACTGGGTGTACGCGACACACGGCGACCCGCCCGCCCACTCGACCGGTCACACGATGCTGATGGCGCGGCGACTGGTCGCGCTCCTCGCGGGCGTCCACTCGGCTGGCATGGTGCTGCGGAACCTCGGCCCGCGCAGCGTTCTCGTGGCTCCCAACGGCGCGTTGACGCTGATCGACCTCGAGGCCGCCGTACCCGTGGGCGCCCCCGCACCGCCGCACTGGTCATCCAGCTACCAGGCACCGGAGTGTCGTGACCCGCTCGCGTTGGACGCCGACTCGTCCACCACCGCGACCGTCGCCGAGGACCTGTGGAGCCTCGGCGCGCTGTTCTTCCTCCTCGCGACCGGCACCGAACCCGACCTTCCCACCGACCTGCCAGCCGATCGGGAGGTACGCGACCGGCTGACGGCCTGGCTCGGGGTCGTGGCCAGGGACAGCCCGTCCGCGGCGACTGTCGCTCCACCACTGCTGGGTCTGCTCGCCACCACACCCGACTGCCGGTGGAGCCTCGCCCGCGTGGAGAAGTACCTCGCGGCACCCGAACGGCGGCCGGCAGGGGCGGGCCACCTGTCGGGCGTACGCCTGCCCACGGCCGGGCAGCTGATCGGCGACGGTCTCGACCACCTGCGGGAGGCCGCCGCTGCACCGCTGGAGAGTCGCGTGCCGACAGATCCGGGAACGGTGCGGCACGGCGCCGCCGGTGTCCTCGGCACGCTGGTCCAGGCGTACGTGAGCGCACGAGAGCCCGCTCCCCTGCTGTCCGCCGTCGGGGGTCTCTCCACACGGCTCGCCGCGCATCGCCCGCCGGGGCAGTCCAGCCGTACGCTGCCCGGCCTGCTCACCGGGCGGGCGGGAACGGCGTGGGCACTGGCGGACGCGGGCGTCGCGCTCCACGATCCGGTGCTCTTGACACGGGCGCGGGACATGCTGGTCTCCCTGCCGACCCGCTGGCCGCTCGCGGGGGTCGCCCACGGTCTCGCCGGCGCGGGCCTCGCCCACCTGCACATCGGCCGGCTCACCGGTGACCGGGAACTGCTCAGCCGCGCGCACGAGTACACCGACGCCGTCGTCGAATCGGCGCAGGACGGTGCGCACGGCCCGTCCTGGCCGGTCCCGTCAGACGCCCGTTCCCGGCTCGCCGGCACCTGCCACTACGGGTTCGCCCACGGTGTCGCCGGCATCGGCTACTTCCTGCTCGCCATGGCGCACGAGACCGGCGACGAGGCGTACGCCAAGGTGGCGGTGGCCGCCGGCCATACCCTCTGCGAGGCCGCCACGGCGGACCCCGACGGCGCCGCCTGGTGGCCCGTCGGCCCGGACCACCCCGCGCCGACACCGCACCGGTCCGCGGGACCTGCCGGGATCGGGACCTTCCTGCTCCGCCTGTACGCCGTCACTGGCGAGCCCGGCATCGGTGCGTACGCCGTCGCGGCCGCGGTCGCGGCACACAAGGCCAGGTGGCGGGTACGTTCCGACGGCGGTCACGGCCTTGCGGGCACCGGCCACTACCTGCTCGACGCGGCGCAGGTGCTCGGCCACGACAGGTACCGGACCTGGGCCGGCAACATCGCCGAGGCGATGGCGGCACGGCACTGCCGGCGCACGGGCAGGCACCTCGTCCCCGACCTGGTCTCCCCGCCCACCGACCCAGCCGGCGTCGCTGGTGTTGCCGGCGACGGTGAGGTGGCCGACGGCGTGTCGTTCCTGTTGCGACTCGTCAGGGGCGGGCCACGCCCGTGGATGGTCGACGAGTGCCTGGCGCCCCCGGTGCTCGAGATCGCCGGCGAGGACCTGCCAGCTCTGGATGACTAGTGCTCCTGGCTGATGACCGCGGTGACCTCGGTCCGCGAGGTGACGCCGAGCTTGTGCAGGATGTTGGAGACGTGCACGGCAACGGTCTTCGGAGAGATGTAGAGCCGTCGGGCGAGTTCGGGGTTGGTGAGACCGTCCGCGACGAGGAGTGCCACCTCACGCTCGCGTCGGGTCAGCGCCGCCACGCCGGTGACCGCCGCCTGCTCGCCGGTGGGTGTCAGGTTCAGCTCGGTGCGGAGCTGGTCGAGCTGTGCCACCCGCCAACCGCCCCAACGAGCGAGAAGGACCTCGGCCGCGCCGACCTGCTCGACGGCGGCGTCAGTTTGCCCCAGGGTGAGCAGGCACCGGGCGGCGCCGAGGTGGGC
>JBOHED010000841.1:0-3399 GCA_050700915.1 Actinopolymorphaceae bacterium
TGGTGTGCCGGATCGTGAACGCCAGCAACTCCGGCGTGGCTGCCGACGCGGCGAAGATCAGGTCGCCTTCGTTCTCCCGGTCCGCGTCGTCGACCACCACGACCGCTCGGCCGGCGGCCAGCTCACCCACGGCGCGCCCGATCGGGTCCATCCGTACGTCAGTCACTGCTGCTCACCCGCCAGCGCGTCGCGGGCACGGGTACCACGGCAGCCGCAAGCCGTTGCCGGACGCGGAGCCAGGCGACGTAGCCCATCACGCAGAAGCCGCCGTAGACGAGGTAGAGGATCGCCGACGGGTAGAACCCGGCCGCGAACAACAGCGGGACCCCCACCGCGTCGACCGCGATCCAGATCAGCCAGAACTCCACCCAGCCGCGTGCCATGCCGTAGGTCGCCAGGATGCTGCCGGTGAGGATCCACGCGTCAGCGAGCGGACCCCAGGAACCGAGCAGCCCGAGGACGAACGTGAAGACGGCAACGCTGACCGCCGCCGCGACCAGCAGGCCGAGCCGCTCGTTCCGGCTCGCCCACCGAGGTGCCACCGCTCCCCCGTCGGCCGCCTCGTGGCCGTCACGAGCCTGGCGCCACCGCCACCATCCGTACGCACTCACCGCGAAGAAGAACACCTGCCGGGCGGCCTGGCCCCACAGGTCCTTGTCCTGCGGTGTGTCGAAGACTCCGCCGAGGAACACCGTGAACAACAGGATGTTGCCGATCATCCCGACCGGCCACGCGCCGACCCTCCGGCGCATGCCGAAGATGGCGCTCGCGAGGCCGAAGCCGTTGCCGATGATCTCGCGCCACAGGATCACCGAGCCGGCGACGTGCCACTCGGCGGAGAGGAGCCAGGTCAGCCAGGTCATGCGCGTACTCCTTCAGCAGAAGGGGATTCGTCTCGGTCGGCTTCGTCGGCGGTGACCAGCCGGCTGAGGTACTTCGCGAGGACGTCGACCTCGAGGTTCACGTCGTCGCCTGGCGTACGCAGGCCAAGGGTCGTGAGCTTCAGCGTGGTCGGGATGAGGGCAACCGTGAATGCGGGTTCGGCACCGTCGCGGACGTCCACGACGGTGAGCGACACCCCGTCGACGGCGATCGACCCCTTCTCCGCCACGTAGCGGGCCAGCTCGACCGGCAGGCCGATCTCGACCAGGTCCCAGCGGTCCGTCGACTGTCGGCTGAGGACTCGCCCGCTGCCGTCGACGTGACCCTGCACGATGTGCCCGCCGAGGCGGCCGTTCACCGGGACGGAGCGTTCGAGGTTCACCGCCTCTCCCGGCCGGGCCTCCCCGAGGGTCGTGCGGGCCAGGGTCTCCGCCATCACGTCCGCCGTGAACCGCCCGTCGTCCCCGACTTCCACGACGGTGAGGCAGCAGCCGTTGACGGCGATCGAGTCGCCGGGCCGCGCGTCACCGGTGACCAGCGGGCCACGGATGGTGAGCAGTGCGGACTCCCGCAGCCGTACGAGGTCGCAGACCTCGCCGCGTTCTTCGACGATTCCGGTGAACACCGGTTCTCCCTCGCCTTCCGGTTCCGCTCGAGCGGACACCGGGGATGAGGCGAGGGACGTGACGCGGGCCGCCCGGGTGAGCAGGCATCATCGAACGCCTGTACGCGACGGACGCGCGGTCGCATCCCGCGTGCTGCCTCCCATCCGGACTTTCACCGTCGGTCCAGGAGTTTCACCTGGTCCACCGGCCACGTGCCAGAACGTCTGGCAGCTGTGGCCGGGTCGCGGACTGTCACCGCCGGCTCGGAATTTCACCGACCCCGGAGCACGCGCGAGCTTTCGCTCGTACGTCGTTCAGTGTGGCATGCTCCGCCAACTCCCGGGAGCCGCAATGGCCATGATCTGCGCCACGCCCCGCGCCGAATATGCCTGCATCGGTTGGTAATGATCATGCGTGATCATTCGGGCGCTAGCGGTGGGGCAGGTCGCCTCGACCGGCGGCCGGCTGGAGGGACAGACCGGCCAGAGCGGTCCGGTCCAGCGGCACCGTGGAGTACAGCGGCATCTCCGCCACCTCGTGGAACAACGGGTCGAGGTACCGCTCCTGGAACGCCTGTGCCTCGGCGGAGGCCGGGTCGTTGCGTACCTGCTCGTCGATCTTCCGCGCCGCATCCGCACTGGGGAACGCCCAGATCGTCAGGACCTCGGCCTCGTCCTCGGTCTGCCACCGGCCGACCAGGCGGGCGCCGTACTTCTCCCGGAGCGGGAGGAGTTGGCGTACGAAGAACGAGGCGAAGGCGTCGGCCTTGCCCTCCGCGACGATGTAGCGCTCGCTGCGGAAGAACATCAGCGTTCGACGTGCCAGGACGCTCGGTCGGTCGCCCGCTCGGCGACCCGGCGCAGTTCGTCGATCGCCCGACCCGGGTCGTCGGCACCGAAGACCGCCGAGCCGGCCACGAAGACATCGGCACCGGCGTCGGCGCAGCGCTCGATCGTCTCGGCCGAGACACCACCGTCGACCTGGAGCCAGAGCTCGCCTCCGTGCTTGGCGATCAGCTCACGGCTACGCCGGATCTTGGGTACGCAGACGTCGAGGAACTTCTGTCCACCGAAGCCGGGCTCGACGGTCATCACGAGGAGCAGGTCCAACTCGCGGAGCAGATCTTCGTACGGCTCGACCGGGGTCGCCGGCTTCAGCGCCATACCGGCGCGGGCGCCCTGTGCGCGGAGCTCCCGCGCGAGCCGGATCGGAGCGTGCGCCGCCTCGACGTGGAACGTCACGCTGGCGGCACCTGCCTCGGCGTAGGCAGGCGCCCACCGGTCCGGATCCTCGATCATCAGGTGGCAGTCCATCGGCAGCGACGTCGCCGCGCGCAGCGATTCCACGACGGGGAGGCCGATCGTGAGGTTGGGAACGAAGTGGTTGTCCATCACGTCGACATGGAGCCAGTCGGCTTGCGAAACGCTGGCGGCGGCATCGGCGAGGCGCGCGAAGTCGGCACTCAGGATGCTCGGAGCTATCTGTACGGCCATGACCTGCCTGAGTCTACTGGCCCGGCCGGCGGCAGTTGGCCAGCTCACCTACGCCGGAGCAACGTGAGATACATCGCGTCGGTCCCGTGCCGATGCGGCCACAACGTGACGTCCGGTCCGTCGCCGAGATGAGGTACGCCCGGCAGGTGCGGGCGGGCATCGATGCGTACGACGTCACCCCGACCTTCGCAGACGGTGGCCACGACCTCGCGGGTCTCGACCGGATGTGGCGAGCAGGTGACGTAGGCGACGACTCCCCCGATGCGTACGGCGTCGATCGCGGCCCGCAGCAGGCGGATCTGGAGCGGTTGCAGCTCCGCGGGATCGCCGGCCGACCGCCGCCAGCGCGCCTCCGGCCGGCGGCGTAGTGCGCCGAGGCCCGTGCACGGAGCGTCCAGTAGGACCCGGTCGAACGACCC
>JBOHED010000842.1:0-10810 GCA_050700915.1 Actinopolymorphaceae bacterium
GATCGCGACCCTGAGCAGGTCCTTCTGGCCGAGGGCGAGAGCACAGACGGCTGCGGCGACTCCTGCGGCGACGAACGCACGGCCGCGGGTGGTGAGGGAAGAGAACCGGCCGCCCATCCGGCTCACCGGGTACGGCGCTGGGGGTCAGGTACCGGCACGGTACGGACGAGGTCGGAGACGACCTGTTCCGCCGTACGACGCGCGATCTGGGCCTCGGCTGCGGGCAGCAGCCGGTGGGCCAGGACGGGGATGGCGAGGGTCTGGATGTCGTCCGGAAGGACGTACTCGCGGTCGTCGAGCGCGGCCGCCGCCCGGGCCGCCCGGATCAGGTGCAACGTCGCGCGCGGGGACGCGCCGAGTCGGAGATCAGGCGAGTGCCGGGTGGCGGTCACGAGGGCGATGGCGTACTGCTTCACCGCCTCGGCGACGTAGACGCCCTGCACGATGTCGATGAGCTTGGCGATCTCGCGGGCGTCGGTGACGGGTTCGAGGTCGTCGAGCGGGGAGTTGGCGCCGTGGGCGTCGAGCATCTCCAACTCTGCCTGGGCACTCGGGTACCCCATCGAGACCCGGGCCATGAATCTGTCCCGCTGTGCCTCGGGCAGCGGGTACGTGCCCTCCATCTCGATCGGGTTCTGAGTTGCGATGACCATGAACGGAAGCTCGAGGTGGTAGGTCGTGCCGTCGACGGTGACCTGGATTTCTTCCATGCACTCGAGCAGTGCCGACTGGGTCTTGGGCGATGCCCGGTTGATCTCGTCACCCACCACGATGTTGGCGAAGATGCCGCCAGGCCGGAACTCGAAGTCGTGTGTCTCCTGGTTGTAGACAGACACACCCGTGACGTCACTCGGCAGCAGGTCGGGGGTGAACTGGATTCGCCGGACGCTGCAGTCGATCGAGCGCGCGAGCGCCTTCGACAGCATGGTCTTGCCGACCCCGGGGACGTCCTCGATGAGTAGATGACCTTCGGCGAGCAGGACGGTGAGCGCGACCTTGACGACGTCGGGTTTGCCCTCGATCACGCTTTCGACGGCTTCCCTCACCCGCGTGGCGGTCTGGGTGAGATAGGGAAAGTCGGCCGCGGGGGCCCATCGTCTCTCAGTCGGTCGCTGCGTCGGCTCGATGATCGGGCCGGTCGACACCATGGCCTCCCTTAACCGGCTGTGCCGCGACAAACGGCTATTGGTCCGAGTCTCTCAGGTTCGAGCGGTGTACGGGGCGGTGGTTCGCCGAGTTGTCGCCACCCAGACCGGCGCGTCCGCCCACCTGAACGCACCGCCCGGGTCCACCAGGCACTGCACAACGGTCCGCGGTCGACCTGCGCCGGGTTCGTGGACCTCTGGCACGGCTGGTGCCGGCTTGACCTCTTCGTTCGAACCGTACGTCTTCGACTCCGGTTTGTGTTCTGCAGGGGCCGCCTTCGGCACGGGAGCTTTCTCCTGTCCCAGGTGATACGTGCGGATGGGCGGTCTTGTTCAACGAAGACCCATGCCCCGGTACGCCGGTCGTGCACCCTCCACCAGCCTCCCTTGTGCTCCACCTTCTCTGACCTGCGCGTTCAGTGGGGCATCCGCGTCGTTTGGGGCGCGGCGCACGTCAAGAATGGTTGACGGTGGAGGGAAGTGGAGTAAAGTGGCGGCCAGTGGAGAATACTGCGGTGGAGAGCAGTACCTGGTGAGCATCTGGGGGAGGTGGCTGCCACGTTTCTCGGCACTCACACCCCTCGGCTCGACGAGAAGGGCCGGCTCTTCCTCCCAGCCAAATTCCGGGACGAGCTGGCGGAGGGGCTTGTGGTCACACGTGGGCAGGAGCGATGCCTATACGTCTGGCCGACGCCCGAGTTCGCCCGGATGACCGACCAGATGCGACAGGCACCGGTCACGAACAAGGCCGCGCGCGACTACCTCCGGATGCTGTTCGCCGGCGCCTCGGACGAGAAGCCCGATAAGCAGGGCAGGGTCACCATCCCGCCGATGCTTCGGGAGTACGCCGGACTGACCCGGGAGTGCGTCGTCATCGGTGCCATGAACCGGGTGGAGATCTGGGACGCCGAGGCATGGGGGCGCTACTCCAGCGAGCAGGAACAGAGCTTCTCCGACCTGAGTGAGGAGGTGCTCCCCGGGATCCTCTGAGCCGGCGCATGCGCGGCGACACCCGCGCCAGCCCGAACCCACCGGCAGCGACATCGGCAGCGACATCAACTGCGACAACGACAACGACAGAACGAGATCCACGCGGTCACTCGTGCGGCGAGGTCTCCAGCCCGCTCCCTGCGCATTCTGACGCACCTTCCCCGGCGCCAGACGGCGGCTTCCCCGGGCGAGCGGGCGGGGACCTGGCCGCACGGCCAATAGAAAAAGTGCATGGCCGCACGGCCATCGGAAGTGCGTGGCCGCACGGCCATCGAAAGTGCAGCACAAGGGGGCGACGTGAACCCATCCGGTCACGCGCGACACGAGCGAGACGACACTCGAGCGGTCAGCGGCCTGGCGGGCATGACGACGACGGAACGGGGCGGGCCCGGCGACGTCGGGTCCGTGCGGGACGCCGTCCGGGCGCGCGCCACGGTGATCGCGTTCTCCCTCGGCGCATCGGTTGTGATGACCGCCGCACTCGCCACCATGCTGGGCCTCGCCCGTTGAGGTGGTGGAGCAGATGAACGCATGCGCCGACCACCCCGTCCACGTTCCCGTCCTGGCCTCTCGGGTCGTCGAACTCCTCGCACCGGTTCTCGGCCGGCCGAGTGGTGGCGTCGTCCTCGACACGACACTCGGCCTCGGCGGACACGCGGAGCTGCTGCTGCGGGAGTTCCCGGCCGCACGCCTCGTCGGACTCGACCGCGACCCGCACGCGCTCGACGCCGCCCGTGACCGGCTGGACGAGTTCGGCGGCCGCTCCACTCTGCTCCACGCGGTCTACGACGAGATCCCCGACGTGCTCGACCATCTCGGGCTCAGCGAGGTCGACGCCGTGCTCTTCGACCTGGGCGTGTCGTCACTGCAGCTCGACGACCCCACCCGCGGCTTCGCCTACAGCCGCGACGTCACGCTCGACATGCGGATGGACCCTTCGCGGGGCATCACCGCGGCTGAGGTCCTCAACACTTACGCGGCGGCGGACCTCACCCGGATCCTGCGCGACTACGGCGAAGAGCGTTTCGCCCGGCGGATCGCCGAGCGGGTCGTACGCGAACGAGTCGTCGCGCCATTCACGACCAGCGCCCGGCTCGTCGACCTCATCCGGGCGGCAATTCCCGCCGCGAAGCGCCAGGTCGGTGGTCATCCGGCCAAGCGAACGTTCCAGGCACTGCGGATCGAGGTCAACGGCGAGCTCGCGGTTCTGGAGCGTGCCCTGCCGGCTGCGGTGGATGCGGTGGCGGTGGGTGGGCGGGTGGTGGTCCTTGCGTACCACTCGCTGGAGGACAGGCTGGTGAAGCAGACCTTCGGCGTACTCGCCCGGCCGGACGTACCCGAGCGGTTCCCGGTCGTGCCACCTGGTCACGAGCCCGTCCTCCGGCTTCTGACCCGGGGTGCCGAAAAGCCGTCGGACGACGAGATCGCGACCAACCCGCGCGCCACGTCCGCACGGTTACGCGCGGCGGAGCGCATCCGGGAAGGGCGGAAGTCCAGCGACACAAGGGGAACGGCATGAGTGCGAGGAGCCCCCGCGGAGGTACGCCGAGGGACGAGGTGTGCCGGAGTGAGGCACCGCAGTGGTCATGCGAAAGGGAAACAGCATGAGCCTTATCGAGAACCTGGCCCGGTCGTGGCGCGAGCCCGACCAGCCGGAACGCAAGCTGCACGTGGTGCCGCACCAGGCGGAGGCCCCGGCGAAGGGGCCGTTCGTCCTGCTGGTCGTCGCGATCCTGGGCGTCGGACTGGTCGGATTGCTGCTCCTCAACACCTCCCTGCAGCGGGGGTCGTTCGCTATTCATGACCTCAAGCGACAGACGTCGGCCCTCGCTGAGCGCGAGGAGGTCCTCGACCAGCGAGTCGCTCGCCTGAAGGCACCCGAGAACCTCGCCGATCGGGCCCGGCACATGGGCATGGTGCCCAACGCCAATCCGGTGTTCCTGCGGCTTTCCGACGGCGCGGTGCTCGGTGATGCCGTGCCGGCGGAGCCCCAGGTGACCCCCAAGCCAAAGCCGAAGCCGCCCGCCACCCCCACGCCATCGACGCCGGGAGGGAACACATGACCAGCCGGCCATCGCGTCCGCGCGACGGAGCACGCAGCCAGTCGACAGCGCGCTCTCGCGAGGTCACCTCCCGCCTTTCGGCCGGCACGGCCAGGAAGCGAGCTGTGCCAGCGAAGAAGGCTGTGCCGGCGAAGAAGGCTGTGCAAGCGAGGAAAACCGTGTCACCGAAAGCGTCGCAACCGAAGAAGGCCGTGCCATCGAGGAGGGCTGCGTCCGGGAGAAGGGCTGTGGCATCGACGGCGACGCCGACCCGCCGGACAGCGTCGCGAAAGCAGCCGACCGGCCGTACGCCGAAGCACGCCATCCCGCGTGCGCGAACCCGCGGCCAAGGGCCACCCACGAGGGCCCACAGGCCGGCAGGTCGGAATGACCGGGGCCGATCGTTCCGGCTCGGGTTGGCCAGCCGGCGTCTCCGGGTCGGGTTCCTGGTGGTCGCGTTCGTGATGTCGGTCTTCGCGGGGCGGCTGCTCCAGCTCCAGGGTGTGGAGGCGGCGTCGTTCGCCCATGCGGCGGTCAAGGAACGCCTGCAGGAGGTCACCCTCCGCGCCACCAGAGGAGATCTGTCCGACGTCAACGGCGTTCCGCTCGCCACCACCGTGGACACGGTGGCCGTCACCGCGGACCCGCAGATGACCCGCACCGGCGCGGTCCAGATCGCGGAGACGCTCGCGCCCATCCTGAAGGTGCCGGCGGACGAGCTGCTGCCCAAGCTGCGCGAGCGCGACACCCGATTCGTCTACCTCGCCCGCAAGGTTCCCGCCGACCGCTGGAACAAGGCCCGGAAGGCGTTGGACAGCGCCGACCTGATCGGCGTCTTCAACCAGCCGGATCCCCTTCGCAGCTATCCTTCGGGACCTGTCGCCGGCAACCTCGTCGGTTTCGTCGGCGGTGAGGGACGCGGCCTCGCCGGCCTGGAGTACTCGCTCGACGAGAAGCTTCGAGGCAAGGACGGGCTGATGGTCTACGAGCGGGGCTCCGGTGGTCAGCAGATCCCTCTCGCACCCAGCGTCCAGCAGGATCCGGTTCCGGGCGCCAACATCTCGTTGACGATCGACCGGGACGTCCAGTGGGTCGCCCAGCAGGCCATCGCCGCCCAGGTGGAGGCCACGCAGGCCCGCAGCGGCGATGTCGTCGTGCTCGACGTCAGGACGGGCCAGCTGGTGGCCCTGGCGACGGCACCGACGTACGACCCGAACCGCCCAACGGGCTCCTCCGGGGACGACAGGGTGAACCGCCCGTTGCAGGAGGTGTACGAACCCGGCAGCGTGGCGAAGGTTCTCACGACCGCCGCACTGATCGACGGTGGTTACGTCACGCCTGAGACGAAGATCACGGTGCCGGGAGAACTCGTTCGCAACGGGCACCGGATCCACGACTACTGGGGCCACGGAACGATCCCGCTGACGATGACAGGTGCCTTGGCGAAGTCGAGCAACCTCGGGACGATCCTCGCGGCCGAACGGATGCCGAAGGCCGAGCACGCGAGCTACCTGCGCAAGTTCGGGCTCGGCAAGCCGACCGGCATCGGACTCGCGGGCGAAGGTAAGGGTTCGCTGGCCGATCCGGACTCCTGGAGTGATGTGCAGCGCGCGACGGTCGCGTTCGGCCAGGGCATGTCGGTCAACGCCGTCCAGATGGCCTCCGCGATCGCCGCCGTCGCCAACGGCGGGGTTCGGGTCGAGCCGAGCCTGGTCCGTGGGCTGGTCGATGACGAAGGTCGGCTGCGGCAGCCCGCTCCGGCGCCGAAGCGGACCCGGGTGATCAGCGAGCAGGCGGCCACGAGCGTCGCCGCGATGATGGAGCAGGTCGTCGACGGCGATGAGGCCCTGGCCACGAAGGCGCAGATCCCGGGCTACCGCGTCGCCGGCAAGACCGGCACGTCCCAACGGGTCGACCCGGCATGCGGCTGCTATCGCGGTTACACGGCGTCATTCGTCGGGTTCGCCCCGGCCGACCAGCCGCGCTATGTCGCCTATGTCGTGGTCCAGGATCCGAAGCGTGGCGGCAATAGCGGAAGTGCCCTCGCCGCCCCTGTCTTCCGCGACATCATGGCCTTCACCCTCCAGAAGTACGGCGTCCCGCCCACGGGCACCGACACACCCGACATGCCACTCACCTGGTAGCGCGGGCGCGGCCGGTCTCGGAGCGTGACCGCGATACTGTCCTGCGGGCGACACGGGGCACGCCAGGGAGCCCATGGATCCGACGAGCACGAGTCGCGGAGGGAGGAGAGGCGGTGGCTGCCCCCGCTGATCGATCGGCGACGCCGCGGCCGGCGGACCCGCCTCGCCGGAGGCTCGGCGACATCCG
This sequence comes from Actinopolymorphaceae bacterium, assembly GCA_050700915.1. GTDB lineage: Bacteria > Actinomycetota > Actinomycetes > Propionibacteriales > Actinopolymorphaceae > Thermasporomyces. The sequence goes on from JBOHED010000842.1 coordinate 6,509, forward strand.
TGCACTCCTTCCCGACCAGCCGGCGCCGCCCCGGGCATCCGCTGGCGGCGACGATCTCGCCGGCGTCATCCTCACCGGGGTGACTCAGGATTCACGCGCCGTCGTGGCCGGTGACCTCTACGTCGCACGGCCGGGCGGATCCACCCACGGCGCCGCGTACGCACAACAGGCGGCGGAGGCGGGAGCGGTGGCCGCCCTCACCGACCCCACCGGTCTCGACCGCTGCCGGGGCGCCGGCCTGCCGACCCTCGTGGCGCCCGATCCGCAGGGCGTGCTGGGTGAGGTGTCGGCGTGGGTCTACGGTCATCCGGCCCGCGACCTCACCGTTTTCGGTGTGACCGGGACCAACGGCAAGACCACGACGGCGTTCCTCCTCGACGCGGCACTTCGCCACGTGGGCCGGCACACCGGCCTGCTCGGAACGGTCGGTACCCGGATCGGCGACGAGACCCTCGCGAGCGTACGTACGACACCGGAGGCACCGGACCTGCAGGCGATCCTCGCGGTCATGCGTGAGCGTGGTGTCAGTCACGTCTCGATGGAGGTGTCGAGCCACGCGTTGACCTACGGCCGGGTGGACGGGCTGGTCTTCGACGTCGCCGGCTTCACCAATCTCAGCCAGGACCACCTCGAGTTGCACGGCGACATGGAGGCGTACTTCGCGGCCAAGGCCGCGCTCCTCACCCCGGAGCGCAGCCTCCGCGGGGTAGTCAACGTCGACGATCCGTACGGCGCGCGACTGGCAGTACAGGCACGGGACCGCGGGTCGTACGAGGTCGTGACGTACGCCGCGACTCCCGGTCCCGCCGCCGACTGGCGGGTCGACGACGTGAGCAGCTCACCCGACGGCTTGTCCCGCTTCGTCCTGCTCGGCCCTGGCGAGGTGCCTCGGCCGGTGACGCTCGGCCTGCCAGGATCCTTCAACGTGGCCAACGCGGTCCTCGCCGCCGCCATGCTCGCCGGTGCGGGCCTGGAGCCGCAGGACTTCTTGCCGGCGTTCGCGACCGCAAGTCTTGCGGGCCGGATGGAGCGCGTGTCAGATCCCGGCGCGGACTTCGCGGCGATCGTCGACTACGCCCACACACCCGACGCCATCGCGATCGTCCTGTCGTCGGTCCGCGCCTGGACGAAGGGCAGAGTGATCGCCGTGTTCGGATGTGGGGGAGATCGGGACCACGCGAAGCGCCCGCTCATGGGCGAGGCGGCCGCCCGGCACGCCGACATCGTCGTTCTCACCGACGACAACCCGCGCTCGGAGGACCCGGAAGCCATCCGTGCGGCCGCGCTCGACGGGGCGCACAGCCTCCCGGACTCCCTTCGCGGTGAGATCGTCGAGATCGGCGACCGGCACCAGGCGATCGAGTGGGCGATGGGCGGCGCACGCCCAGGCGATAGCGTGCTGATCCTCGGCAAGGGACACGAGTCGGGCCAGGAGGTGGGCGGGGTAGTTCATCCCTTTGACGACCGGCTCGTGGTCGAGGAGGTTCTCCGACAGATGTCCGACACGATCGGCACCGCCGACGCGGATGCCCGGAAGAAGGGTGCGAATCGGTGATCCGGATGACTCTCGCCGAGATCGCCGAGGCGGTGGGCGGTGCACTCCGCGACGCCTCGCCGGACGCGGTCGTGACGGGGCCGGTCGTCGCGGATTCGCGGCAGGTGGTTCCCGGTGCCCTCTTCGTCGCCGACGGACCCGGCCACCAGTTCGCCGAGGACGCTGTACGCCGGGGAGCGGCCGCCGCCCTCGTGAGCGAGCCGCTGACCAACGTGCCGTCGATCGTGGCGCCGCTCGCGCCCGACCACGACAAGGACGCCTCGGTCGTGGCGCTGGGCCGGCTGGCGGCGCTGGTGGTCGGCAGGCTCGTCGACACCACGATCGTCGCCGTGACCGGTTCACAGGGAAAGACGTCGACGAAGGACCTGCTCGGACAGGTGCTGGCCGGCGCCGGACCGACGGTGACACCGCAGGGGTCGCTCAACGACGAGCTCGGGATGCCGCTCACGGTGTTGCAGGCCGATGAGGGGACTCGGTTCCTCGTCCTGGAGATGGGCGCCAAAGGAATCGGCCACATCCGGTACCTCACCCAGATCGCTCCGCCCGACATCTCCGTGGTGCTCAACGTCGGACTCGCCCACGTCGGGAAGTTCGGCAGCCGGGAGGCGACGGCGATCGCGAAGGGCGAGCTGGTCGAAGCCCTGCTCGACGACGGCCTCGCCATCCTGAACTCCGACGACCCGCTGGTCCGGGCGATGGCTGACCGCTCCACGGCACCGTCGGTGCTCTTCGGCCTGGCCGACGACGCCGCGGTCCGTGCGGCGAAGGTGTGGCTCGACCGCGGACACCCCGCCTTCGAGCTGGTGAGCCCGCACGGCGCCACGGAAGTACGCCTGAAGCTGGTCGGCCGCCACCACGTCACCAACGCTCTCGCCGCCGCGGCCGTCGGCCTTGCTGTGGGCATGGAACTCGAGCAGGTCGCCGAACGCCTCTCGGCGGCGGTTCCGCTGGCCCGTTGGCGGATGGAGGTCGGCGAGCGCCCGGACGGCGTGACCGTCCTCAACGACGCCTACAACGCCAACCCCGACTCGATGCGGGCGGCGCTGGAGACGCTGCCGGAACTCGCGGCCGGCCGGCGGTCGTTCGCGGTGCTGGGCGAGATGCTGGAGCTGGGTGAGGCCTCGACGGCGGAGCACGAGGCGGTCGGCCGCCTCGTGGCCGAGCTCGGCCTGTCGCGCCTGGTGGTCGTGGGGGAGGGCGCCAGGCCGATCGAGCGGGGCGCGAAGGCGGCGGGTTTCCGCCACTCGACCTTCGTCCGTGACGCCGCACAGGCGTTGAAAGTGTTACGCAAGGACCTGCGGAGCGGAGACGTCGTACTCGTGAAGTCCTCCCGCGACGCCGGCCTGCGCTATCTGGGTGACGCCGTTCGACAGGGGGCCGAGACACTGGAGGGCCAGGCGTGAAGGCGATCCTGCTTGCCGGGGGAGTCTCGTTACTGATCGCGCTGTTGGGCACACCGGTCGGGATCCGGATGCTCGCGGCCCGTGGCTACGGCCAGATCATCCGTGACGACGGTCCGACCTCGCACCACACCAAGCGGGGTACGCCCACGATGGGCGGCATCGTCATCATCATCGCGGCGGTGCTGGGCTACGCGGCGGCGCACCTCTACTCGTGGCGCTGGCCGTCGGCGTCGGGAGCGTTGGTCCTGCTGCTCATGGTGGGCCTCGGACTGGTCGGGTTCCTCGACGACTTCCTCAAGGTCTCCAAGCAGCGCAGCCTCGGCCTGCGGGCCAAGACCAAGCTGGCGGGCCAGACGTCGGTCGCGGTCGTGTTCGCGATCCTCGCCCTGCAGTTCCCCGACGACCGGGACGTCACGCCCGGTTCTCCGTTCATCTCGTTCATCCGGGACATCGACTGGCTGCAGCTCGGCTCGGTGGTCTTCGTCCTCTGGGTACTGCTGATGATCGCGGCGACCTCCAACGGCGTGAACCTCTCCGACGGCCTCGACGGACTCGCGACCGGGTCGTCGGTGCTGGTGTTCTCCGCCTACACCCTGATCTGTGTCTGGCAGTTCAACCAGGCCTGCTTCGAGGAGCCGGGCGCCAAGTGTTACGAGGTCCGGGATCCGTACGACCTCGCCGTCGTGGCGTTCGCGGTCGCGGCCGCCTGCTTCGGGTTCCTGTGGTGGAACGCCTCGCCGGCCAAGATCTTCCTGGGCGACACGGGCGCGCTGGCTCTCGGGGGCGGCATCGCCGGGTTCGCGATCATGACCCGTACCGAGCTGTTGCTCATCCTGATCGGTGGGCTGTTCCTCATCGAGACCGCGTCGGTGATGCTGCAGACCGGGTTCTTCAAGTTCACCCGGTGGCGGACGGGCACACCCCGCCGGCTCTTCCGGATGGCGCCGATCCACCACCACTTCGAGCTGAAGGGGTGGAACGAGGTCACCATCGTGATCCGGTTCTGGATCATCTGCGGGATCTGCGTGGCCGGTGCGATCGGCATCTTCTACGCCGAATGGGTGGCGGGGACATGACGGCACCGGGCAACGGTCCCACCAGCCGGCCGGTCAACGGGCACCACCGCCTCGGCTGGTTGGACGCCGCGGACCGGCACTCGCCCTGGCGGTCCGTCACCGCGGTGGTCACGGGCATCGGCGTGTCCGGTTACTCGGCCGCCGCCGGCCTGCTCGACGTGGGCGCTCGGGTGGTCGTCGTCGACGACCACGAGAGTGACGCCGCACGCGAGAAGGCGACGATCCTCGAGACCCTCGGCGCCGAAGTACGCCTGGGCCCGGGCTCCTC
>JBOHED010000843.1:0-1910 GCA_050700915.1 Actinopolymorphaceae bacterium
CGGTCGGTGGCCAGTCGGTCTTCCACGCACACTGCCATCTGGTACCCAGATACCGGGACGAACCGCTCGCGGGCCGCGGCCTGAGGTCCTGGATCAAGGACCCCTCCAACCGGCCAGCACGCCACCCGTCGGCCGCTACGCCCTCCTGGAGAACGCCAACGTAGGCCAGGCCAGGCGGCGGCTCCGAGCGATGCCTGACTCGTCCTCCAGGCAGTCCCGCGCCCGCCGTTTACCTCGTCGTGACACGACCGAAACCGCCGAGAGTCGTACGGCTGATTGCCTGGAGACGACAGCGCAGCGCCGCCTGTCAATGCGTTCAGTCGACCATCCGTTCGACGATTCCACTGGACTTCAGCGAGGCGGGAGCAGCGTGACATACAAGGCCGAGTACATCTGGATCGACGGCACCCAACCCACCGCACGGTTGCGGTCGAAGACGAAGGTGCTGCCCGACGGAGCGGACCTGCCCATCTGGGGCTTCGACGGATCCAGCACCAACCAGGCACCAGGGGACAGCTCCGACTGCGTACTCCGCCCGGTGTTCTCCTGCCCGGATCCGGTACGTGGTGGCGACGACGTCCTGGTCCTCGCCGAGGTGCTCCTCGTCGACATGGCTCCGCATCCGACCAACACCCGCGCCGGGCTCCAGGAGGTGGCGGGCCGGTACGCCGACGCCGAGCCGCTGTTCGGGCTCGAACAGGAGTACACGTTCTTCCAGGACGGGCGCCCGCTCGGCTTCCCCGTCGGCGGATTCCCAGCACCGCAGGGCTTCTACTACTGCGGTGTCGGAGCGGACGAGGTGCACGGACGAGAGATCGTCGAAGCCCACCTCGACGCCTGCCTCGCCGCCGGACTCGAGGTCTCGGGCATCAACGCCGAGGTCATGCCCGGGCAGTGGGAGTTCCAGATCGGGCCACTGCCGCCGCTGGAGGCAGCCGACCAGCTCTGGGTCGCGCGCTGGTTGCTGTACCGGATCGCCGAGGACCACGACGCCACGGCGACGCTCGATCCGAAGCCGGTGAAGGGTGACTGGAACGGTGCCGGCTGCCACACGAACTTCTCCACCAAGGCGATGCGCGAGGGCTATGACCCGATCATCGCCGCCTGTGAGGCCCTGGGTGAGAAGGCCGAGGAGCATGTCCGGCACTACGGTGCCGGCATCGAGGACCGCCTGACCGGCCTGCACGAAACGGCCGCGTGGACGGAGTTCTCCTACGGTGTGTCCGACCGTGGCGCGTCGATCCGGATCCCGTGGCAGGTAGCCGAGGAGAAGCAGGGCTACATCGAGGATCGCCGGCCGAATGCGAACGCCGATCCTTACCTGGTGACCCGCCTCATCACCGACACTGTGTGCGGCAAGCAGCTCTGAGTCGACGCCGACGGTCGTTGACACGCGGCGAGCGCACGATCCGACGGTGGGGCTGACCGGACACCGGACCCCATCGTCGGATCGGCGGGAGCCGATCGAACTGTTCCCTGCAGCCACCTACTGCGGGCGGTCGAACATCAGGTAACCGATCGCCGCGCGAGCGTTCGCGATGTAGGAGATCCGATCGGTTTCCTCGGCCGTACGCCACATCCGACCGGTACGGGCTTCGTAGAGGATCTCGGCGACCCTGTCGATGGTGCCGGGATGGCGAAGCCAGCTGACGAATCGGTCGGCCTGCTCCTTCCGACCTTCCTCACGCGCGCCCGCCAAGGCGTCGTCGAGGTAGCGCTGGACGTCGGACGGCACCGACTCGCGCTTCTCCTGATCACGCTCACTCGGGTGCCGGCCGCCCAGGACCCTCCGGCGGATGGCGTCCACGTCGCCGACGGTAGCGACCGAGGGTGGTCAACGCCGGCGACGTCTCAGAATCCTGTGCGTACGAAGGAATGCTTCATCCACTGATCGGCTCACGGCGGCTTGG
>JBOHED010000844.1:0-5278 GCA_050700915.1 Actinopolymorphaceae bacterium
ACGGCCTCGGCCACCGCCGACAGGGCTGGCGTCCGGTGGTCGGCCTGCTGGCCAGGGAGTTCGACGTGATCGCCGTCGACCTGCCCGGGTTCGGCGAATCGCCGCCCGTCGGTCCGCGCTGGCGGGAGGATCTCACGCCCGCGATCGCGGAATTCTTCGACGAGGTCGGCCTCGACCGACCGCATGTCGCCGGGAACAGCCTGGGCGGGGCACTCGCCCTGGAACTCGCGATCTCCGGCCGGGTCGCCTCCGCCACCGCCCTGGCGCCGGCCGGCTTCTGGGTGACCCGGGAACGCCGCCTGGCCCTCGCCACGCTCCACACCCTTCGGGCGACCACGTTCCTTCCGGCCGCAGTCCAGCGGACCCTGCTCAGCTCGAAACGGATGCGCCGATGGACGTACGGGCGAATCGTCGGCAAGCCGGATCACCTTCCACCAGAGGCGATTCTCGCCGACAGCCTCGCGATGCGAAACGGCCGAAGCTTTCGGGCGGTCGCTCGGCACGGCCGCGGCTATGAGGTGACGGGCGAGTTCCAGTGCCCGGTCACCGTGGCCTGGGGGCCCGGCGACCGCATCCTGCCGTACCAGCAGGCCGAACGCGCCAGGCAACGCTTCCCCGGCGCCCGCCACGTCGACCTGCCCGGCTGCGGCCACACACCGATGAGCGACGATCCCGACCTGGTCGCCGCCGCCATCGCCGCCACCATCACTGCCACCATCACCGGGACCGAGACGGGACGCCAACGCCCACCACACAAGGAGGGCCCACCACACAAGGGGGATCGGCGACCATGAAGGACGCGGAAGCACACCCGGACCAACCAGCGATCGTCGTCGTCGGCGCCGGATTCGGCGGCATCGGCATGGCGATGCAGCTGAAGAAGGCTGGCCTGCACAAATTCGTCATCCTCGAGAAGGACGACGACCTCGGCGGCACCTGGCGCGGGAACGACTATCCCGGCTGCGCCTGTGATGTGCCGTCGCACCTGTATTCGTACTCCTTCGAACTCAATCCCGACTGGTCGCGGATGTTCTCGCCGCGCGAGGAGATCTGGGACTACCTGCGTCACTGCGTGGAGAAGTACGCGCTGACGCTGCACATCCGCTACGGCGTACGTGTCGAGTCGATGGAGTGGCAGGACGACGCGCAACGATGGCAGGTCTCGACGGCCAGCGGCGACGTCCTCACCCCGCGGGCGATCGTGTCGGGGGTCGGTTCTCTGCATGTGCCGTCCCAACCGGACATCCCAGGCACCGAACGCTTCGGCGGCGTGAGCTTCCACTCCTCCTCCTGGGACGACTCCTACGACCTCACCGGCAAGCGGGTCGCGGTGATCGGGACCGGCGCCAGCGCCATCCAGTTCGTTCCCCGGATCGCCGAGAAGGTCTCGCGGCTCCACGTCTTCCAGCGCACACCGCCGTGGATCCATCCCCGACCCGACACCGAGATCCCGGCGAAGAGGCGCGACCTCTTCCGGCGCCTGCCGCTGGCGATGCGCGGCTTTCGTACGGCGATCTACGCCGGCCTCGAACTCCGCGCCCCCGGTTTCGCCGTCAACCCGAAGCTGATGGAGCCCCTGGAGGCACTCGGTCGCCGCCATCTCGAACGCCAGGTCGCCGACCCCGATCTGCGGGCGAAGCTCACGCCCGACTACACCATCGGCTGCAAGCGGATCCTGCTGTCGTCGGACTACTACCCGGCGCTCGCGAAGCCGCACGTCGATCTCGTGACCGACGGGATCGCCGCGATCGACGAGCGTGGGATCCGTACGCACGAAGGGAATTCGTACGACGTCGACGCGATCATCTACGGCACCGGCTTCAAGGTCACCTCCGCGCTGATGGAACGCCAGATCGTCGGCCGGAACGGGCTGAAGATCTCCGACGCCTGGGCCGACGGCATCGAGGCGCATCACGGGATCACGGTTGCCGGGTTCCCCAATCTCTTCCTGCTGCTGGGGCCGAACACGGGACTCGGCCACACGTCGGTCGTCTTCATGATCGAGGCGCAGATCCAGCACATCATGAGCTGCCTTCGGCTGCTGGGCAGGCAGCGGGCCGACGTCATCGAGGTCAAGGCGTCCGCGCAACGGCGTACGAACGAACGTCTGCACCGCCGACTGCGCAAGGCGGTGTGGAGCGTCGGCGGATGCCGGAGCTGGTACCTCGACGAGGACGGAGTCAACCGGACCCTCTGGCCCGGTTTCTCCTTCGAGTACTGGGCTCGCGCCCGTCGGGCCCGCCGTGCCGACTACGATCTCTCCGCCACATCGCCTGCGCCAGGCCCGATCAGCTGAACAGGTGCCGGTGCTCCTCGCTCCATCGGACGCGGGCAGCCAGTTCGTCCAGGTGCCCGGACGCGACCAGCTCCCGCTGCCGTTCGTACCCCTCGTCCGCGAGCCGCTGGACGGTGTCGACTCCGGCCTGCTGCACCGCGATCACCTCGTCGACCAGGCCGTCGGTCGAGGTCAGTCCGTACGCCTCGGCGAAGATCTCGAGGCGCCGCCGCCGGTCGGGAGGTTCGGGATAACGCAACCACCGCAGGCATTCGGCGTCGTCGCGGAAGGGCGCCACGTATTCCAGGGCGTACGCGACGTCCTGACGGGGTGGTGCCAGGTTGGCGTACTCCCAGTCGAGCAGGCCGGCCGGCCGCGTGCCCTGCCAGACGATGTTCCACGGCCCGAAGTCGCCGTGGCACACCACCTCGCCCGGCCCACCGGTCCCACGCTGACCGGTGAACCACACCGGCTCATCGGCAGGACGCCATTCCGCCACCACGTCGTGGTACTCACGGAGCATCCGGGCTGCCGCCCGCAACCCACGCTCGTCGACGACCTTCGCCCATCCGTCCGGCCCTGACTCGCCTTCAAGGTAGGTGAGGATCTCGACGTCGCCGTCGATGCCGACCACCCGAGGGGAGTACGGAAACCCGGCGTCGCGCAGGTAGTCCAGCAGCGCGTGGACGGCGGGGGTCCACGGCTGGACCGGATGGTGGACGGTCGAGCCGAACCGCACCACCGGCCGGTCCGACCTGTCCTGGAGGATCTCGCCGTCGACCATCCCGGCACGCTACTGGACCGCCGCCCGGTCGGGCACGCGGATAAGCGCGGACACGGGTCGCGCCGGCCTCATTCGTCCTGGAGCCGTTGGAACGGAAACGGCGGCATCGTCAACGGCAGCGCGGCCAGGCGCATGAGGAGCAGCGGATTGTCGTCGCCGGCGGTCTTGTTCAGCCGGAGCCGCCCACAGTTGGTGCAGCGGTGGATGAGGACCCAGCGGCCCTTGCCGCGGACCGTGACCGCGATGGGTTCCATGCCGCCGGCGCAGTCGGTCTTGCGATCACCGGGCACGTTGCGATCGAGGTGCCGGGACCACAGGCAGCTGGGACAGTGGTTGCGATGGGAGGTGCCGGGCGCGTCGAGGGAGACGTCTACGCCACAGTGCGCGCACCGGAACGAACGTGCGAATGCCAACCTGGGAGACCTTTCGGAGCGAGGGTACGGAACAGGACGGACATGACTCGTCTCCTTTCGGTCTCGGTGGCGCCGCGGCGCCGGGATGTGATCGGGCCGGGTCATCAGACCAGGAGGCACCCCGCCACGTCAAGCGAGAATGCCTCCCGGCAGGTGCATGGCCGGCGCGCTGGATGTCGGCCGGACCACTGGTCAACCCATGCTCTTGGCGCCGTCCAGGGATTCGCGGATGATGTCGGCGTGGCCGGCGTGCTGAGCGGTCTCGGCGACGATGTGCATCAGAACGCGCCGAGCCGACCATTGCGCGTTGGGCTCGAACCATGGGGCCTTGGGCAGTGGTTGCGCGGCGTCCAGGTCGGGCAGGGCGGTGACCAGATCGTCGGTTCGACGCGCCACTTCGGCGTGGTCGGCCAGGACGCCGGCAAGCGTCTGGCCGGGGAGCATCCGGAAGTTGTCGGCCCACTCGTCCATCTCGGCCTCGGTCATGGTGCTGAAGTCGCCCATCGCTGACGGGCCGTCGATGATGAAGGCCGCCCAGTTCCGCTCGACGGCGGTGACGTGCTTGATCAGACCACCCAGGCACAGCTCGCTGGCGGTGGTCCGCTGCCCGGCCTGTTCGTCGGTGAGGTCACGGGCGGTGAAGCGCAGGAAGTGCCGGGCCTGGGCCAGCATCGCCAGCAGGTCGGCGCGCTCGCCGGTGGCGGCCGGGGCGCTGGCGGCCGGGGCGCTGGCGAGGTCGCGGCTGGTCAGCTCGTCGAGGGTCATGGTCTCCGCCTTCCGTTCTGTCTGCGTCGGCAGGGACCACGCTAAAGTCCATAGCGGCCACTTTCTGACCTGAATTCCGATAAGAATCGAGCACATGGCGAACACCAGCACCCGGACGCTGCGGCTTCTGTCCCTGCTGCAGACTCATCGGTACTGGCCAGGCACCGAGCTGGCCGAACGGCTCGGAGTCTCCGTCCGTACCCTCCGCCGAGACGTCGATCGGCTTCGCGAGCTTGGCTATCCGGTCGAGGCGCAGCGCGGAGTCGATGGCGGCTACCAGCTCGCCGCCGGTGCGGCACTACCGCCGCTGGTGATCGACGACGAGGAAGCGGTCGCCCTGGCCGTGGGCCTGCAGGCCGCGGCGCAGGGCGCGGTGGAGGGCATCGCCGAGTCCTCGGTGCGGGTCTTGGCCAAGGTGGCACAGGTGATGCCCGCCCGGCTGCGGCGACGGGTCGACGCCCTGCGAGAGATGACCGTGCCCACCGGGTGGGGCGGCCCAGCCAGGGCGGGCATCGGCCCGGACGTCCTTACGGCCGTCGCGCTGGCCTGCCGTGACAGCGAACAGCTCCGCTTCTCCTACACCGCCGCCGACGGTCAGCGGACCGACCGGCACGTCGAGCCGTATCGGCTGGTCTGCCTGGGTCGCCGCTGGTACATGGTCGCGTACGACCTCACCCGGCACGACTGGCGCAGCTTCCGGGTCGACCGGCTCACTGCCCCGCACGGTACGGGCTCCCGGTTCCGTCCTCGTGACCTGCCCGCAGCAGACGCCGCCGCATTCGTCCGCGCCGGCCTGGGCAACCTGCCCCACCCGCACCGCGTGGAGGTCGTTGTCGACGCCCCGGCAGCGACCGTACGCGAACGGATCGGCCGGTGGGCAACCGTCGAGGAACTCGATGCCGAGCACTGCCGGGTACGCATGACCGCCGACTCCCTTGAGTGGCCGTCCATGGCCCTGGGTGCGATAGACGCCGACTTCCGCATCGTCGAGCCGCCCGAACTCCTCGACTACGTCCACAGCTGGGGAGCCAGGTTCAGCCG
>JBOHED010000845.1:0-5503 GCA_050700915.1 Actinopolymorphaceae bacterium
CGCGTAGCACCTGCAAGGTGACCGGCTTCGGGAACACGTACCCGCCGGTGTCCTCCACGTGCAGCCAGCGGGCGTTCTTGACGGTCGCGGCGTCTCCGAGCGACTTGACGATCTGCTCGCCGTTGGCGCGCACCTTCTCATCTCCGATGTCGCCGAGGCGGCGGTTCTCGACGATGGTCTCGGCCCTGCGTCCGTCGGTGGCGGTGATGCCCGCGCCGAGGGCGACCACCTCGTCGTCGAAGCACATCCACGACTTGCGTACCGTCAGCGTGCCGCCCTGGGCCGTGAGATGCATGCCGCCCGCGGTGAACCGGTTGTCGAGGAACGCCCCACCCGCCCACGGGTTCGGGCCGACGGCGTTTCGTCCCTCCCCGAGAGTGCGCGTGCGGACGTCGACGGTCGTACCGGGGATGCGGTACGGATCGATCGTCGGCCAGTACGCGTCGACGTAGCGGCCGGAATCGTCGGCATGCAGGAAGGTCGCACCGTCGGCGGTCATCCAGGCCTTGAAGTTCTCGGAGTTGATCGACTCGAACCGCGCGATCCGGGTGGAGTTCATCGCGATCCCGAGCAGCCAGCCCGGGCGCCGGTGCACGATCCGGTCCTGGTGGTGGAACACATTGCTGAGCAGAAGTTCTCCGCGACGTTCGGTCGTGTCGTCGTCGACGAGAGCCCTGGCGGTCAGCACGATCGGGATGTTCCGCTGCGGGGTCGGGTCGTCGAACGTGTCGCTCAGCAGCCACTCCTTCAGCACCGAGCGCAGCCAGGCGCGTTGGTCGTCGGGCGCGCTCGCGGCGAGCCCGATCGCGGCTTCGAGGACGTAGTGGCCGTGGTAGTGCTCGTGTTCGTTGTAGCGGGAGATCGTCCGGCCGCTCACGCTGTCCAGCAGGGCACCGCGCCAGATGACCGGATCGAACGTGTCGCGGATCCAGGCGTAGACGATCGGGGCATCGACCTGCCACTGGGTGCCGGCGACGGTCCCGAGCAGCGGTACGAGGGCGTCGAGGATCGAGGCGCCGTAGGCACCGACGTACGGATACGTGTCGTGCTGGATGAACGAACCGTCGCGGTAGAAACCGTCGCCGGTGGTGGCGTAGGAGAAGACCGGCGCGAGGCCCTCCGTTCCCTTGATGACGGCCTCGGCGCTGCCAGCGAGGGCGCCCCAGCCGACGACGACGTTGGCTGACAGGGCGCGGTTGGCGGCCGTGGCGAACGGCTCCGGCGTGAAGTTGGCGACCGCGCGTGTATAGCTACCGACCTGCTCAGGTGTGAGGTCGGCGTAGGTCAGCACCACGGCGTCGTTGAACGCCTGCGGCCCACTGATCTGCCATTCGTACCAGTTGCCGATGATCTCGCCGTCCTCGCGGTAGTAGTGCGCGACCATCCAGTCGAACGCGGAAATGATGTCGGCGAGCAGGTCGGTGTTGCCGGTGAGATCGGTGCCGGGTGTGGCCCAGGCCAGGGCCATCTGACGTAGCCGGTAGAACGAGACCGAGATGGCGAACGAGATCTGCACCTCGAGCTGAGCGTCCTCCCAGAGGTAGGTACGTTCGGCGGATCGGTCCATCGTGGACCAGAAGGTCTGCCCGTCCTCGGCGATGCGGGCCAGGACGGGAGCGATAGTTGGATCGGTGGGGTCGTAGTCGGCGGCCACCCAGAGGGCACGCCACTGGTCCCGCATCTGGGTGAACTCGTCGGCCACGGTCGCCGCCGCCGCGGGACCCGGTCGGGCGGCCATCGATGCCGCCGCTCCGGCCACGGTGACGGCGGCACCGGACAGAAGCACGGCGCGACGTGAGAGCGCTGCACTGCCGGACAGCTCGCCGCGACCGGGGAGCTCGGTGCGGCCGGAGTGGGGACTGCGGGAATGGCTCGAAGCGCTCATGCGGAATCCCTTGCTCGTCCTGAGTGGGGCCGTGCGGCGTCCTCGGGTGGAGCACGGCGACGCCGGAGGATGCTAGGTGGCGCACGATGCGCCGTAAACACGATGTGCACGCGAACGACGTGCGAGTGCCCGCAACTGGCCCGCCCTGTCCCGTACTGAGGGCCAACGAGGTCTGGTCAACTGTGGTCTGACCATTGCGAGTGGATGCGCCGAGAGCGAACGTGCCTGACGGGTTGGGCCAGCCCGGCCATACTCGGGCGGATGGCCACAGTCGGTGGAACTGCCATGACCGGTGGAACGCTGCGGCGTCTCGACCTGGGGTACTTCGTCCGGCCGGCGAGAGTGGTGGGGGCCCGGAGCCGCGGGTGGAACCGGTCCTGGGCTATGTCGTACGACGTCCCGAGGGCGTGATCCTGTTCGACACCGGCATCGGCGAGGCCGACCCGGAGACCGAGGCGCACTACCGACCGCATCGCCGCGATCTGGTAGGGGCGCTTGCCGAAGCGGGCCTGGACCTCGCCGACATCACTCTCGTCGTCAACTGCCACCTGCACTTCGACCACTGCGGAGGCAACCCACTGCTGGCCGGCCGACCGATCCTGGTGCAGGACGTCGAGTTGGCGACGGCCAGGGCGGGCAACTACACCGTGGGTGCGCTGGTCGACTTCACCGGTGTCGCCTATCGCGAGATGGACGGCGAGGCCGAGATCTGGCCCGGCGTGTGGATCATCCCCACGCCCGGGCACACCGATGGGCACCAGTCTCTGGTCGTACGCCAACCTGACGGCACCGTCGTCCTCGCCGGACAGGCGCACGACTTCGCGTCGTCATTCGCCTCCGCCCAACTCGCCCTCCGGGCAAGGGACGAGGCCGTGGCGCAGCCGCTTCCGGTGGTCCGGCCCTGGATCCGGCGCCTTCTCGAGTTCGATCCACGGCGGGTGCTTTTCGCCCACGACAGCTCGGTATGGGAGCCCGCCACCTTCGCATGAGGGCGCCCCCTGCACCAATGCCCGTTCGCATGAGGGGACCCCTGCGCCAATAGGTTCGCAGCAGGGCACCCCTCATCCAGCCCTGTTCGGCCTAGGACCAACGAATGGTGACGCGCACATCCGCGGACCGATGGCCGCAAGAGTCTGCCATGTCAGGGTCATTGATGACTCCAACCGGGCCGCAGCGATCTCTTCCCCACCCAGGAGAAGCCGTGATCAACCATGTGCAGGCGTACTTCATCGTCGCCGTCGAGTCGATGTCCGCGGCCGACCGCCGCCTGGCTGACGAGCAGGTGGCGCAGCTTGTCGAATCGGCGACGCATGCGGGTCGCGAACTCATCAGCCGCCTGCGACGTGGCGGGCGGCGCGCACGCCACGACCGGGCGGTCGGACGCATTCCGGCGCCACGCCGCCCGGACCCGTGATCAGGACGGGTTCGCGGTCAGGACAGGTCCGCGATCAGGACAGGTCCGGGCCGATACCGCGGAAATGGGTCGCCCCCAGCCGTGCCGGTGAGGCACCCTGCTCGGGTGCTACGCGACCCGCCCTCCCCCGCCCCGAGCCGTGGCCAGGCGGGCGGCGCCCAGCGACGGCCGTTCCGGTGAACTCGACAACGCCGCCGCCCACCACGGCCGCCGCGCCTACCGGGCGAACCGCCGCGCGGGTCCGTGCGTACGCCAGGACGATCGGGATGTACGCCACCGAAGCGATCGGCGACAGCTGGCTGATGTTCGCCGACGCGGGCCTGCGGATCGCCCGGGTGCTCGTCCTGCTGACGATCTGGCGGACCCTGGTCGACCCGGGCGAGGTGGTCGGCGGTTTCACCCTGCCAGCCCTGCTGACCTACACGCTGGCCTCGGAGATGTTCGCCCAGCAACTTCAGGCGAAGTCCGAGCTCGACATCTGGCTGTGGGAAGGCACGATCGCGAGCCGGCTGCTCCACCCGATGAGCCTCGTCGGGCAGCTCGTCGCACAGCTTCTGGGCAGCTGGCTGTTCGGGATCTGCGCCGTCACGCTCCCCGTCCTCGCGTTGTCGCCGCTGCTCGGCGTCGATCCCGCACCGGCATCCGTGCTGGCCGGCATGCTCTTCGTTCCCAGCCTGGTGTTGTCCGTCACGATCGCGCTCGCGACCGACGTCGTCCTCGGCGCGGTGACGGTGGCGTACGGGCTGAACACCTGGCTCGTCGGCATGCTGCGTACAGCGCTCTTCGGCCTCCTCGCCGGCGCCATCCTCCCGCTCGCGATCCTGCCGTGGGGGTGGGGAAAGGTCTTCGACTGGTTGCCGTTCGCGTCGATGGTGTCCGCGCCCCTGCGCATCTACACCGGAACCGGCGATCCCGCGCTGCTGATGCCGCTCCAGCTGGGCTGGGTCCTGGTGCTGTGGCTGGTCGCGAGTCGGGTCTGGTGGCGGAACCGGGAGAGGCTGGTCGGCTATGGCGGTTGAAAGCCCCACCCGCGCGGCCGGTCCCGGCCCCCGCCGCGAACGTCGGTTCCACGGCCTTCGCCAACTCCTGCGACTGTGGGGCCTTTTCGCGCGGATGGACCTGCTGTGGCTCACCCGCAGCACCCGCGACGCGCTCATCTGGCTGGTGTCGGACCTGGTGGCCAGGGTGGCGGGCATCATGACGACCCTGCTGCTCGCCGAACGCTTCAACGGCATCGGCGGCTGGTCGAAGGCGCAGATCCTCTTCATGCTGGGCTACGCCATCGTCGTGGGCGGCGTGCTCGACACGTTGTTCGGCTACAACATCAAGATGATCAGCCGGCGGATCGGACGCGGCCAGCTCGACCACATGCTGGTACAGCCACAGCCGTTGTGGCGGCTGATCGTGACCGAGGGTTTCATGCCGTACTCCCAGCCGATCGTGCTCCTGGTCGCCGGCTCGCTGCTCGCGTGGTCGACCACCCAGGTGTCGGTCGACGTCACGCCGGTGTGGCTGCTGCTGCTCGTCGGCAACCTCCTCGCCTCGGCGACGATCGTCCTCGCGGTGCAGTTGGGCTGGGGAAGTCTGGCGTTCTGGGCACCACGCTCCGCGGAGGAGATCACCATGTCGACCGACGGCATGGTGGGGGCGCTGGGCACGCTGCCGCTCGACAACGTGCCGCGGGTGCTCCTCGGCGGGCTGCTCACCGCCATGCCGGTGGGCTTCGTCGCCTGGGTGCCGGCGCGGGCGATCACCGGCGTGGCGCCGATCTGGCCCGGCGCGTTCGTCACCCTCGTCGCGGCTCCGGTGTTCCTCGCCGTCGCCGTTCTCGTCTTCCGGAAAGGACTCCGCCACTATGGACGCGTCGGCTCGAAGCGCTACTCGTCGTTCGGACACCGTCGTTGAGCTGGCCGGCGTTCGCAAGCAGTACGAACAACGGCAACGGTCCGAACGCCTCCGCGACGCGCTGACCAACCTGCTCCGGCCACGGACCGAGATCGTCACCGCACTCGACGGCATCGACCTCTCGATCCACCGTGGAGAGATCGTGGCGTACGCAGGGGCCAACGGCGCCGGCAAGAGCACCACCATCAAGCTCCTCTCCGGGCTACTCTCCCCCGACGCCGGCACGGTGCGGGTCTTCGGCATGGACCCGGTCCGCCAGCGGGTGTCGTACGTACGCCAGATCGGAGTGGTCTTCGGCC
>JBOHED010000846.1:0-3832 GCA_050700915.1 Actinopolymorphaceae bacterium
AACTCGCCGACGAGATCGAGCGGATGCAGCACCGGGAAACGCCGCCGGAGTGGGACGCCGACCTCCCGTCATTCCCCGCCGACCCCAAGGGCGTGGCCACCCGGTCGTCGTCGGCCGAGGTGCTCAATGCCGTCGCCCGCCACGTGCCGTGGCTGGTCGGCGGATCGGCCGACCTCGAGCCCTCGACCAAGACCTGGCTGCATGCCGACGGCGGGACCGCGTTCGAGCCGGACGACCGGGTTGCCCGCAACTTCCACTTCGGCGTACGCGAGCACGCCACGGCCGCGATCGCGAACGGTATGGCGCTGTCGAAGCTGCGGCCGTTCTGGTCGGGGTTTCTGATCTTCTCCGACTACGCAAGGGGCGCGATCCGGCTTTCGGCGTTGATGGAAGTGCCGGTCATCCACATCTTCACCCACGACTCGATCGGAGTCGGCCAGGACGGACCGACCCACCAGCCGGTGGAACAACTGGCGTCCCTGCGGGCGATGCCCGGCCTGCTGGTCTTCCGGCCGGCGGACGCGAACGAGGTGGTCGAGACCTGGCGGGTGGTGGGTGGGCTGGCCCGCGAACCGGCTGTTCTCGTCCTGTCCCGCCAGGCGTTGCCGACCTTCGACCGGCAGCAGTTGCACGGGGCAGCGGGCGTCGCCCGTGGTGCGTACGTCCTCGCCGATCCGCCGGACGGAGGCGAACTGGACGTACTGCTGCTCGCCACCGGATCCGAAGTGGCACTCGCAATGTCGGCACGGGACGAGCTCGCCCGCGACGGCATCGGTGCGCGGGTGGTGAGCATGCCGTGCTGGGAGCTGTTCGACCGGCAGCCCGCCGACTACCGCGACGCGGTGCTCCCGCCGGCGGTGACGGCCCGCGTCGGAATCGAGCAGGCGTCGACGCTCGGCTGGGACCGCTATGTCGGGACCGACGGCGCGGTCATCGGCATGCACACGTTCGGCGCGTCCGCACCACTGAAGCAACTCCTGCACAAGTTCGGTTTCACCCCGGACAAGGTGACCGAGACCGCACGTGCCCAGGTCGAGAGGGCGCGAGCGACAGGTACGGCCAGTGCTCCTCGAAGTGCCCCTAGAAGGGATCGACCATGACTGCCACGCACGAGCTGCACCAGCGCGGGCAGAGCCTGTGGCTGGACAACATCACCCGCAAGATGCTCGACACCGGGCAGATCCAGCACTACATCGACGCGTACTCGATCACCGGACTCACCTCCAACCCGTCGATCTTCGACAAGGCGATCGAGACGGGCTACTACGACGACGCCATCCGCGATGCCGCGACCCGGGGACGGACCGATGAGGACCTGTTCTTCGAGCTGGCGATCCAGGACCTGCGGCGCGCGGCCGACCTCTTCCTGCCGGTCCACCAGCGGACCGACGGGGTAGACGGCTGGGTCTCGCTGGAGGTGTCGCCATTGCTGGCGTACGACACCGACGCGACGATCGCGGCCGCGAAGTCCCTGCATGCGAGGGCTGGACGACCGAACCTGCTGATCAAGATCCCTGGTACGAAAGAAGGCCTGCCGGCGATCACCGAGTGCATCGCGTCCGGCATCCCTGTCAACGTCACCTTGCTCTTCTCCGCCGACCATTACCGCGCGGCGGCGCGGGCCTACCGCGTTGGCATCCAGCGCCGGGTCGAGGCGGATCGCGATCCCGCGGTCGGCTCCGTCGCGTCGGTCTTCATGTCCCGTTGGGATGTGGCGGTCGCAGACCAGGTCCCGGAGCAGCTCAAGGACCAGCTGGCCCTCGCGGTGGGGTTGGACACCTATCGGGCGTACCGGCGATTCCTCGACGGAGACGCCATGCAGCGGTTGGAGAACTCCGGCGCGCGGCCGCAGCGCCTGTTGTGGGCGAGTACGCGGACCAAGGACCCGGCCGCGTCCGACACGTTGTACGTCCACGGGCTGGCGGCGCCGTTCACCATCAACACGATGCCGGACGCCACGCTGGAAGCGTTCCACGACCACGGTGAGGTGGGCGAGCCGATGCCCACCGACGGCGGAGCGTGCGACGAGATGCTGAGTCGGTTCGCCGACGCGGGCGTGGACGTCGCGGTGCTCGGGGAGAAGCTCCAGCGGGACGGCGCGCAGGCGTTCGTCACGGCGTGGAAGGACCTGTTGGGCCGAATCGCCGCCCAGCGAGCCGCCCTGTCCGCCTGATCGAACCTGCCTGACCGAAACGACTACCTGAACGAGAGGAACGTAGCGAATGCCGAAGATCCCGCTCCGCGACCGGCCGGCCTGGAAGGCGCTCGAAGAGCACTGTGCCGAGATCGGGCAGCGACACCTGCGCGAGCTGTTCGACGCCGACCCTCGCAGGGGCGAACGCCTGTGTGTCGAGGCGGCCGGGCTCTATCTCGACTACTCCAAGAACCGGGTCACCGACGAGACCATGCGGTTGCTTGTGCAACTCGCGGAGGAGTGTGAGCTCGAACGCCGGCGGGACATGATGTTCGCCGGTGACCCGATCAACACCTCCGAACACCGGTCGGTTCTCCATGTAGCGCTGCGGATGCCGCGCGGCAGCTCGCTCGTCGTCGACGGCGTGGACGTCGTGGCGCAGGTGCACGAGGTGCTCGACAGGATGGCCCGGTTCGCCGAGAAGGTGCGTTCGGGGGAGTGGAAGGGCCATACCGGCAAGCCAATCCGCACCATCGTCAACGTCGGCATCGGCGGCTCTGACCTCGGTCCGGTGATGGCCTACGAGGCGCTTCGGCACTACAGCAAGCGCGAGTTGACGTTCCGGTTCGTCTCCAATGTCGATGCCACCGACTTCGTAGAGGCGATCCGCGACCTGTCGGCCGAGGAGACGTTGTTCATCATCTCCTCGAAGACCTTTGGTACGCAGGAGACTCTCACCAACGCGCACTCGGCCCGGGACTGGGTCCTCCGCGAGGTGGTGGGGGCGGACCGTGGGCGGGCGCCGCGCGGCGGAGCCGCCAGAGTAGACAGAGCCGCCGGGGGTTGGAGAAACACAGCCGGCAGCGACGACGCGATCGCCAAGCACTTCGTCGCGGTCTCCACGAACGCGGAGAAGGTCGCGGCGTTCGGAATAGACACTCAGAACATGTTCGGCTTCTGGGACTGGGTGGGTGGCCGCTACTCGATGGACTCCGCGATCGGCCTGTCCACGATGGTCGCGATCGGTCCCGAACAGTTCGGCGAGATGCTGGCCGGCTTCCATGCGATGGACGAGCACTTCCGCACCGCACCGCTCGGCCAGAACCTCCCGGCGTTGATGGGCCTTCTCGCCTGCTGGTACGTCAACTTCTTCGGGGTGCAGACCATCGGTGTGATGCCGTACGACCAGTACCTGAAGCGGTTCCCGGCCTATCTGCAACAGCTCACGATGGAGTCCAACGGCAAACACGTGAGCCTCGACGGCCGGCCGGTCGACTACGACACCGGGCCCGTCTACTGGGGTGAGCCGGGCACGAACGGCCAGCACAGCTTCTACCAGTTGCTGCACCAGGGCACCCGCCTCATCCCGGTCGACCTGATCGGGTTCGGCAAGGGCCTCAACCCGCTCGGGCAGCACCACGACATCCTCACCTCCAACGTGTTCGCCCAGGCGCAGGCGTTGGCGTTCGGCATGACCGAGGACGAGATCCGCGCGGAGGGTACGCCGGAGGATGTCGTTCCCCACAAGGTGATGCCGGGCAACCGGCCGACCAACGTCCTGCTCGCGGAGGCGCTCACGCCTCGGCTGCTCGGCACGCTCGTGGCGCTCTACGAGCACAGCGTCTTCACCCAGGGCACGGTGTGGGGCATCGACTCCTTCGACCAGTGGGGAGTCGAGCTGGGCAAGGAGCTCGCGGT
>JBOHED010000847.1:0-3961 GCA_050700915.1 Actinopolymorphaceae bacterium
GCCCGCGAACGACTCGAGGCCGGCCTCCAGTTCCTCGGCTACGCCAGGCTCGCGGGTACCACCTGGATCGCGCCCCGGCCGTCCGGCGAGGTCGAGGCACTGCTCGCCGCGGCCGAGATCCACGCCGACAGCTTCCTGGCCAGCGAGCCCGCGGACCCGGTGGCGTTGGCGCGGCGCGCCTGGGACCTCGACGCCCTCGGCGCGGCGTACCGGACCTGGCTCGCCGACGCGCGTACCCTCCTCGCACGCGACGGAGGCGCTGAGGACGGCGACGAGACCGCCTACGCCCTGCGCAGCCGGCTCGTCCACGAATGGCGGAAGTTCCTCTTCACCGACCCCGCTCTTCCTCGAAGGCTGCTGCCCGACGACTGGCCCGGGGACGAAGCGGCCGCGTACTTCGACACGCAGGCGACCCGCCTCCTGCCCGCCGCCCACCGATTCGTCGATGCCTGCCTTGCTCCCTCTGGAGGGACCTGATGACCGACCACCCGCCCGTGCGGTACGACGTGACCGACGCCGTGGCGACGATCACCCTCGACCGGCCGGAGGCCCACAACGCCCTCGACCTGTTCACGAAGGAGGCGCTGCGCGACGCCGTACGCCAGGCCGCCGAGGACGAAGCGGTCCGCTGCGTACTCCTGACCGGTGCGGGCGAGAAGGCGTTCTGTGCCGGGCAGGACCTCCGCGAGCACGCCGCGAACCTCGCCGAGAAGTCGCCGGAGGAGGTCTGGAGTACGGTGCCGGCCCACTACATCCCGATCGCGCTGGGCCTTGCGACGATGCCCAAGCCCGTGGTGGCCGCGGTCAACGGCGTCGCGGCGGGTGCCGGTGCGGCCCTGGCGTTCGCCTGCGACTTCCGGGTAGTCGCCGACACCGCTGGCTTCAACCTTGCCTTTGCCGGGATCGGTCTCACCTGCGACACGGGGACGTCGTGGACCCTGCCGCGGTTGGTGGGTCACGCCCGCGCGGTCGACCTGCTGATGCGACCCCGCACCATCTCGGCGCGGGAGGCGGCCGACGTCGGGCTCGCGACATCCGTCGTACCGCTGGATTCCCTCGCCACCGAGGCGGCCGCCCTTGCCCGTGAGCTGGCGGCCGGACCCACCGCCGCCTACGCCGCGATCCGGCTGTCCCTGTCGTACGCCGCAAACCACACGCTGGAGGAGTCGCTCGCCTTCGAAGGGGAGATGATGCGCCTCACCGGGGACACCGACGACCACCGGGCCGCGGTCGCGG
The DNA here is from genome assembly GCA_050700915.1 of Actinopolymorphaceae bacterium. GTDB lineage: Bacteria > Actinomycetota > Actinomycetes > Propionibacteriales > Actinopolymorphaceae > Thermasporomyces. The sequence goes on from JBOHED010000847.1 coordinate 1,237, forward strand.
CGTTCCAGGCCAAGAAGCGGCCGACGTTCCACGGCCACTGACGCCTCATCGACTTCAGGCCTGCGCCGGGTCCCTGCGAAAGGCTCAGCGGCGGCGGGTGTAGACGAAGAGCTCGCCGATCTGTTCGTACCCCACCACGGGGTACAGCTTCGCGCCGTCGTGACTGGCCGTCAGGACCGACGCCGCCGCACCCCGGGTCCGGTCGTCGCGGAGCATCCGGGCGAGCATGGCACGACCGATGCCCCGTCGGCGGTGCGACGGCAGGACGAACATGTCCGCACACCACGTCAGCGAAGCACCTCCATCGACCTGGACCGCGATGCTCTGCACCCACCCGACGGGTTCGTCGGCGTCGAGCGCGACGTACTGCCGCATCGGGGCGTCGGGTGCGATCGCCGCCGCGTCGAGCGGGCGGTTTCCCATCGCTACGGCAAGTCGTTCGGCCAGCGCCGGGGTCGTCACCCGGGTGACCCGAGCCTGTGCCGGGCTTCGCGGGATCCGGCCCAGGTGATGCACCATCACCGCCTCGGTCCCACCCAGCCGGTAACCCAGCTGCTTGTACGCCGACCTGAGCGGATCTTCCGGCTCGTCAGGCGTACGGACCGCGCAGATCGCGTAGCGACCGGGCGTGTGCTTCTGCGCCAAACGGTCGAGCTCGGCCGGGGCGACGCCATGTCCAGTCCACTCCGCGCGCCGGTAGGAGGGCGACTTCCCCCGCCGTGGCGCGTCCCGCATGACCCAGGCCGGGCCGATGCGTTCGGGGACGTACGGATGGGTGCGGCTCCGCGTGAAGGAGAACCCGCGGACGAAGACCTCGATCGCCTCATCGATCCCGACGCCCATGTCAGCCTCGACCTCCGGTGCTGAGGTTCTCGAGCTGACAGGTATATCAGCTACGGCGGTTCTACCGTCCGCAGTCCTGGCGAGCGACGATCCGGGCGTAATTCTGTCGGCCTCACCGGATGGCCGGATGAGGACCGGACCTCTCCAAGTCAGGTCAAGAACCGGAAACCTAATTCTACGATACGGAAACAGCTGGGTACGCGTGGCTTGCGCAGTCACCTCGGCGCGGGCGGCGAGGGAACCTGTCTGTGCGGCGACGCCGCCTGAACGTGAGGAGCGATCAGACCGATGACCGGTCCGACGGTGACCATTGACCACTCCGACAGCCGACTGACGACCGCGCCCTGGGCGCGGGACCTGCTCACCGAGGAGCTGGCCAGGCAAGGGTTTCGCCTGGCAGAGCCTGACGTCCAAGCCGACGTACGGCTGCTGATCACCTCGCCCGGTGACAGCCGGGTTCGCGATCTGGCGGACCGGTGGCGGCGCAGACATGGATCGGACCTCGCCACGACTCCGGAGTCCTTCGCCATGGCGTCGGTGCCGGCCGAGTCGACGGTGCTGATCGCGGCCGCTGACGACCGGGGGCGCGGCTACGCACTACTCGAGCTCTACGACATCGCCCAGAACAGCGCCGATGTGCTGGCTGACTACCGCGGACTCCGCGAGTACCTCGAACGCCCGCGCAACTCCGCTCGCGGTGTCACGCGGATCTTCACCACGGCGGCCACCGACCAGACGTGGTTTCACGACCGGGCCTTCTGGCAGGACTACCTCACCGATCTCGCCTGCCAGCGGTTCAACCGGTTCAGTCTGGGCCTCGGTGCCATGAACGACTACCTCATCGACCGCAGGGTCACCGACAACTACCTCTGCTTCCCCTACCCGTTCCTGACAGAGGTGGACGGCTACGACGTACGCGCGGAAGGGGTCGGTGACGCCGAGCGGGACCGCAATCTGGAGTCGCTGCGATTCATTGCCCGTGAGGCGACGCGGCGCGGTCTCGATTTCGGGCTCGGGTTGTGGAACCACGCCTACCGTTACGACCCGGACGCCGATACCGAGCGGTGGCCGATCAGTGGGCTGGGGCCGGACAACCACGCCGAATACAGCCGTGATGGCCTCACCGCCTTGTTGCAGGCCTGCCCGGAGATCGGGCGCCTGACCTTCCGGGTCCATTTCGAAGGCGGCGTACCTGAGCCCACGCACGAGTTCTGGCGGGTGGTGCTCAGCGGGCTTCCCCGGGTCGGACGTCCGGTCGAACTCGACTTTCATGCCAAGGGCGTCAGTGCGGAGCTGATCGCGATCGCCACCGATCTCGGCGTACCGCTGACGCTGTCGACCAAGCATTGGGGCGAACACCAGGGGCTGCCCTACCAGCAGGCCGCGATCCGCGAGAAGGAGCGGACCGGTGGTCGGCGAGCCGGCGAGAAGGCCGAGCAGACAGGCGTGTGGGCACCCGGGACCGGACACCCCGACGCGAAGGCGACCGGCACGCAGACCACCTCACGCCGCAGCTTCACCCGCTACGGGTACGGCGACTACGCCCACAACAACCGGCCCTACCGACTGCTGCACCGGGTGTGGCCCGGCACCCAGCGGGTGCTGCTCTGGGGCGATCCGGTGCTGGCGGCCGGCTACGGTCGACACGCGAACTTCGCCGACGCGCTGGGCATGGAGTGGTTCGAGCCCATGTCCTTCCTGGGGAAGAAGGACAGCGCCGCGCTCGGATCGCCGGACGGGCCGAGAACGAGCAGGAGGTTGTACGCGGACGACGACTTGCAAGCCGCCGCAGACGACTGGCGGAAGTATCGCTACACCTACCGGCTCCTCGGTCGCACCGCCTACGAGCCGGAGACCCCGGTGGCTGAGCTCACGAGGTCGC
>JBOHED010000848.1:0-2453 GCA_050700915.1 Actinopolymorphaceae bacterium
AGGCAAGGCTCGGACGACCCCAGTAGACCGCCAACGGCGTCACATGTGATCGGCTCCGCCGAGTCTTGACGCGTTCCGCTCCGACCTTCAATCTGGCTGGGTGCGAGGATGACGGGGAAGAGCGGTCTGCATGATCCAACCCAGGTGTGGGTTTCCTCGTCGCCGGCGGGTCGACGTCCCTCGCAAGGGGTGCGGAGCCGGTCGAGGACCATGGCGTCTGCTTGCCTCCCTCCGCCGTTCTTGCCGACTGAGCTATCTGAACCCGCCTGAAAACGAATGGCCACCGGCGGCGGCGAAGATCTATGGTCACCGCGGGTCCGCGCTGCGGACGAACGTCGCAGACCAGACTGACGATCGAGGGGGCTCCGCGCGCGTGGCGACAGACGACAGGACTCAGAGCCAGGCGAGTGCGCTGGAGGACCTGGCCAGGTCGGCGCTGGAGTGGTACTGCCTGGCGCCGACCACGCGCCTGCGGCCACTGTCCCTCGGGAACAACGCGACCTTTGAGGTCCTGGCCGACGCCACTACCGGACGGGGAACGCTCGACAGCTCCGTCGACGCCCGACCCGACTCTCGGTTCGTTCTCCGGGTCCACCGGCCGGGCTACCGATCCGTCGCACACACGCGGTCGGAGCTGCAGTTCCTGCAGGCGGTCGGAAAACCGCTCGGGGACTTCGGCGTCGCAACGCCCCAGCCAGTTCCGGACCGTGACGGCAACCTCGTCGTCCGGCTCGCCCGCGGCGCGGCCGAAGCGGACTCCGGTCCCGAGCGACACGGCGATCTGCTGACCTGGGTGGACGGTCAGGTCCGTGTACCCGGCGAGGGCCTCGGTCCACGCGCCGTCCATCGGCTCGGGCAGGCGCTCGGACACCTGCACAACGCCTCACAGTCGTTCGAACCTCCGGCCGGCTTCGACCTGCCGCGCTGGGACGCCGACGGGATGTTCGCTGCCGAAGCCTCGCCGTTCCGGCCGCTGCTCGGGCTCGAGGAGATCCTCGCGCCCAGGGACCGGAAGCTTTTCGACGAGCTCGCCGACCGCGCCAGAGAGCTGTTCGACACGCTCGACGGCACTGCCGGATCCTTCGGGGTCATCCACGTCGACTACATCCTCGGCAACGTGTTTCTTCGTCGGCGGGCCCACGGCTGGGACGTCAGCGTGTTCGACTTCGACGACTGCGGGTGGGGCTACTACCTTTACGACCTGTGTCCGTTGCTCGGCAACCTTGCCGGCTACCCGGGCGCGATCCTCGACAATCCCGGCTATCCGCCGCTGCGTCGGGCGTTCCTCGACGGCTATCGCAGTGCCCGGCCGCTCCCGCCTGAGTGGGAGGCCCACCTTCCGCTGCTGATGGCCGCCCGGCACGCGAACCACTGCTTCACCACCGCAGGCCTGGACGTCTCGCCTACTCCAGTCGAGGACGCAGCCTGGCGGATGGACCTCGCCCGCCGCTGCCTGGACCTGGCTCGCTGAGAGGCCACACCTGGGAGCGGAGGTCTGGCGGCGGCGCCTGCCTTCCCGATCGACATCGCCGTGTGGCGGAGGTCGTGCACGCGCAAGGACTGTACGCCGATCGATGTGAGGGCGTCGCGCCACCGGACAGAGCGCTTCCAGTTCGACTCTTGCAGCGGTCCACCCTCGGGTGCGGCGAACAGCCAGGCGTCCGGCTCTTTTGTCACCCGCCTACCGGTCGACGATCGGCACGAGCTCGGCGACGAGAGGGACAGTTTGGGGATCCGCCGGGTACATCTCCCATCGGACGGCCACCGCGAGCGGCTACGCGGAACCAGGTGATCTGATGGTTTACGGGCGGAGGCCGGTGAGGTGGCAGGCTGTCCGGTTAGGGAACCACGATCGGAGCGTCCGAGCGCGACCGTGTATGGACGTCCGGGGCTAGATGCAAGGCCGTTCAGTTAAGCGGTGGCTGCTGGCGTCAAGGATGTTGATCTTCGGCGTGTCGAGCCGACAATGAGAGCGGAGCTCCTGTAGGAGAGGTCGTCGACCAAGACACCCTCACCACACAGGAGCTCCGTTGAGCGTGAATTCTGTCATCCATCGTGTCGTGACTGTGGCGGCGGGCCGGTTCGCGCCGGGCCATCTGGGCGAGCTGACTCAGCAGTTGCCGTTCGAGATGGTCGATGCGGCGTTGACTGCTACTGGTGCCACGCAGTCCCGGTTGCGGGATCTGCCGTCGCGGGTGGTGGTTTATCTTCTGCTGGCCGCCTGCCTGTTTGGTGAGGTCGGGTATCCGGGCGTGTGGCGCAAGCTCACTGCGGGACGCGGTGGTGCACTGCGTCAGCGAGACCCAAGCCCACATGGTGGTGGCGGCGATCGCCGACAGGATGGAGCAGGTCGGGTTGCGGCTGCACCCTGACAAAACCCGGATCGTCTACTGCAAGGATGGGAAACGACGGCGCCCGCACTCGAGCACGTCGTTCACGTTCCTGGGGTTCAC
>JBOHED010000849.1:0-5233 GCA_050700915.1 Actinopolymorphaceae bacterium
CCCTGGCGGCGCAGCAGCTCCTTGTGCAGCAGTTGACCCGCCCCGAGCGAACCGGCCGAGATCCGCAGCAGGGGCAGAAGCCGGGTGTTGAAGACCTGCAGGGCACCCTCCAGGTCGCCGAGGTGCCAGCGTCGCCACACCTCCACGAATGGTCCGGGAGTGCTTGCCCATGGCATCGTTCCCACCGAGCCGCGGCGAAGCTCCTGGAGGAATCCGACACCGCCGGCGCCACCGAAGATTCCCGTCGCCGCGCCACATGCCTGAACGGCTTCGTAGACCCGCAACACCGGTGGCGCGCTCTCGACCTTGGCGTACCGGATGTTCGCGCATTCCTCGCCGAGCGTCCGGATCAGTGCGGGCGCCACGTGGTTGGTCGCGGTGTCCTGGATGATCACCGGGACGTCGACCCGGGCGGCGATGGAGGTGAAGTAGTGGCGTACCTCCGAGATTGGCAACCCGGGCCCGGGTGAGGTGCAGATGACCGCGCTGACACCCAGGTCCCGCGCCCGCTCGCTGTAGACGACGGCCGTGTCGGTCGCCTGAGTCCCGGTGTTCATCATGACCGGGACCCGGCCGCGTGCCTCGTCGACGACGGTACGCACGACGGAGTCGCGTTCAGGTTCGGTGAGCTTGTATACCTCGCTGCCCAGGGCGATGCCGAGGCCGTGCACTCCGGCTCGGATCGTGAAGTCGACGAGGCGTCGAAGGCTTTCGTCGTCGATCCGGCCGTCGTCGTCGAACGGCGTCAACAGGATCGGGACGACGCCGTGCAGTTCCGGAAGCCTCCGCTCCTGGGGGACACCACCGCCCGCTTCCGCCATGTGAGGATCACCTCGAGAGGGTCGTCGGCGCATGGATGTGGCTCGCGAACACTCTAGGGACAGTCCGGACCCGATCAGCAGGACGCTGGCCAGATCCGGCGGCCGACCTCGGCTCGCCGTAGGCAGGAAGCGGCCGCTGCCGGCCTGCCGTCATGGGTGCCTTGACGAGGTTTCGCGCGGAAGGCTGGGTTTCACTGGTCTTTCCGGACGACGCGCGAGGGTAGGTGTCGGTTGGCCAGGCCCTCCGGCTCATCCCTGTGGGTTGTCGTGGAGTCGGTACAGCAGGCTGGCGCCGGGCGCGGCACTGACGGTGAACGTCCGCCTCCCGGCGCTGTCGTCCAGGTGGACGGGAGTGAAGCGTTCGAGTCCGGGTTCGAACTCGAACACTTCCTCCACCCGCCGACCGAGGGTCAACGTCGTCGTCGCAGGAGCGTCGAAGGCACGGTTCACCACGAGGAGCCACCGCCGGTGCCGGTGCCGGTCGTCACCGAAGCGGCTGAGGATGACGGCGCTCCCCGAGGCCGAGTCGACCCAGTCGTCGCCGTGGAAGATGTCCACACCCATCGGTGGTTCTGGTTCGCCGAAGTGTGTCACCGACTCGGAAGTCAGGGACAGGAGCTGCGTGCCGACGGGCTGGAGGTGGTTGTTGTTTTGATCCGCTGCGCCGCGTAGTAGAGCGGGGCGAGGCGACCGTCGACGGTTACCAGCGCTTCGTAGAAGCCATCCAGGGGAGGGGTCCAGTAGGTGAAGTACTGGATTCCCTTGCATCCGTACGCCAGGCTCACGTTGATCTGCCACAACAACTCCGCCTCGGTAGGCAGCCGGTAGCCGTAGTGACTGCAGGCGAGGACGAACACCCAGGTGGGCAGTCCGGACTGTAGGGCGCGCCGGCGTACGAGGACCCAGTTGTAGAAATAGTCTTCGCGAATGGCCGGACTCGGCCCCAGAAGCGGATAGTGGTCGAACGAGATGAAGTCCGGATGTGCCTCGGAGACGTAACGGTCCAGGTGCTCTGAATAGGTCGCTGTGCCGAGCTGGTCCGAGTTGGCGTAGGTCGGGAAAAGATTCGCGTAACCCAACACCGTCGGATCGAGCTCACGCAGCACCTCGTTGACGACGCCGATCTGCTCGAAGAGGCTGGCGTGGGGCTCGTCCCGGATGTCGAAACCCGCGAACGCCGGGAACTCGTGGTATTCCTGCAGTGTCGAGGAGATGATGTCGCGCCACTGCTCCCGTGGATGGTTCTGAATATGGCCGATGCGTTTGTCGAACACCAACGCTTGGAGCCCATTCGCGGCGGCGGTGTTCAGCATCGGCGCATTGTCGGTGGTGGTCGTCTCGCCTGGCTGGCAGAAGCCTCCACATCCGTCGATTCCGATCACGAAGGTGAATCCGGCGTCCGCGATCTCGGCGTAGCGCGCGTTCGTCGTCTCCTGGGGCGGGGGAGCGACCCAGAGTCCGATCGGATACGTGCCGTTGCCGAGGATGTCCGGCCTTGCCGGTCGACCCGATGCGGCCGCATACACCGGGCCGTCCATCAGCGCGTTCCACAGGAGCGGCGCCGCCAGCACACCACTCGTGCCGAGCATGCCCAGCCGGAACAGATCTCGCCGACCAGGCGGCTGGTGTCCCCAAGGTGATATCGGCATCCCGTCATTCAAGTGGAGCCGCCAGCACTGTCAAGACCTGTCGCAGTGGGCCGTTTTGTGGGGTGATCGCCACCGGATCCGTGCCTCCACCCCGAGCGAGGGTCGACCACGTATCGTCTGCTCGTAGACACATTGGTCTGAGAGGGGCGCCCGGGGTGAGGCGAGGAGCGAAGGATGCCGGCGAAGGCGAACCGGACCGTTACATGGTGCGCAGCGTGGTCCGGGCCATCGGGGTGCTGGAGACATTGGCCGAACGTGGCAGCGGCGAAGGTCTGAGCGTCACCGAGATCGCCGAGTCCTGTGACCTCTCCAAGAGCGCCGCGTTTGCCGTCCTGCACACCCTTCGGGCTCACGGCTTCGTCGCCGACGACGGTACGGGCCAGACCCGGCGCTATCGGTTAGGCATGGCGCTGTCCCGGTTGGGCGAACGGGCGCGCGACCAGCTGTCCCTGCCGGATCTCGCGAGACCCATCCTGCGGGAGCTCACGGCGGACTCAGGGCTGTCCTCCCGGCTCGCCGTACTCCAGAACGACTCCGCGGTCTCGATCGACCGGATCGACGCTCCGTCCCAGATCCGGATCGACCTGCGCATGGGCGCCCGCGAGCTGATGCACTGCACCGGTGTCGGCAAGGCCATGCTCGCCCACCTGCCGGACGACGAGGTACGCCGAATTGTCGCCGCGACCGGCATGCCGCGTCGCACGTCGCACACGATCACCGACGTCGACGCGTTGCTCGCACACGTGAAGGAAGTCCGGCGGGTCGGCTACGCGATCGACGACGAGGAAGACGCCGAAGGCATCATGTGCGTCGGAAGCGCCGTACGGGACGAGAAAGGCGCCTGCGTCGGGGCGATCAGCGTGACAGGACTGAAGGCCGGCGGCACCGCAGATCGCGTTCAGGAGCTTGGCCAGGCGACCCGCACCGCGGCCGAACGCCTGTCGCAGCGGCTGGGGTTCGACTCCGCCCACTCCGGTCGCTGACCAGGATCGAGAGCAGGTCACAGCGGTGGTCGTCGCCGTGACGAGGGCCAACGGCCCACCGGCGCGGAGAAGGTCACGCCTCGACGGTTCGTATTGCATGACCGCTCCTTCCAACGCCCGACTGCTGTCGTAAAGGTTCGCGGCATTCCTCAGCCCGGTCGAGACGATCGGACCATCACGGCCAACGAAGTCCCAACGAGCGCACGCTGGCGAAGTGGCACGCGACGGGGTGTTGCCCGCCATCCCTTGTGCCCAGCGCAGGATCGTCGGTACGGCAGAGGTTCGGCACCGTGGCGTCGATCTCCCTGGCCCGCCAGCACCGGGTGTGGAACCTGCAACCGGACGGTGGGTCCGTCGGCGAGGGGACGTCGCCCTCCAGCACGATCTCGTCGGGCCTTCCGCGCAGCGTCGGGTCCGGAACCGGCACGGCCGACAACAGGCTCTGCGTGTAGGGATGCATCGCGTGGTCGTACACCTGCACGTCGCTACCCTCCTCGACGACCCGGCCGAGATACATGACGGCTACCCGGTCGGCGATGTGCCGGACGACGGAGAGGTCGTGGGCGATGAAGAGGTACGCAAGGCCGAGCTCGTCCTGCAGGCGCTCCAGGAGGTTGATGATCTGGCCCTGGATGGACACGTCCAGCGCGGAGACCGGCTCGTCGCAGATCAGGATCTTGGGCCGTAGTGCGAGCGCCCGTGCGATCCCGATCCGCTGGCGTTGCCCGCCGGAGAACTGGTGGGGGTAGCGGTGGAGGTGATCCGGGTCGAGTCCGACGAGGTCGAGGAGCTCCTTGACGGCGCGCTCCTTGCCCTGGCGGGGGAGGGCATCGGGGTGGATGACGTACGGTTCGCCCACGATGGCGCCCACGGACATCCGCGGGTTCAACGACGTGTAGGGATCCTGGAACACCAGCTGGATGTTCCGGCGCATCGTCCGGACTCCCGCGCGTCGCAGCTTCGTCACGTCCACGCCGTCCACCCGGATGGTCCCGCTGGTCGGCTTCTCGACGCCGACGAGCAGCTTGGCCAACGTGGACTTCCCGCAGCCGGACTCGCCCACCAGGCCGAGCGTCTCACCGCGGCGAAGCGTGAGACTCACTCCGTCGACGGCGTGCACGTGACCAGTTGTGCGCTTGAGGACGAATCCCACCCGGACCGGGAAGTGCTTGACCAGGTTCTCGACCTCGAGCACGGGCTCAGACATCGGCTCCCCTTACGCTGCCACTCCCGGCGGTGCCCGTGCCGCTGCCCTCGCTCCCGTCACCGATCACGTCCTGGGTGAAGTGGCAGGCCGCCACCCGGTCGCCGTTCACCGAGACGAGGGCGGGCCGCTCGGTGTGGCAGATCTCCCGCACGTAGGTGCACCGTGGATGGAACGCGCACCCCGGCGGAATGTCGGTCAGCACCGGCGGGCGACCCGCGATGACCTCCAGTTCCTGCCCCTTCACCTCGATGCGGGGGATGGAGCGCAGCAACGCCTTGGTGTACGGATGAGCAGGGGCCGCGAAGATGTCGTTGACCCCTGCCTGTTCGACCGCGCGCCCGGCATACATCACGGTGATGTCGTCGGCTACGTCGGCGACCACACCGAGGTCGTGGGTGATGAGGATCAGCGCCATCTGCCGGCCGGCCTGGATCTCCGCGAGCAGCCGCATGATCTGGGCCTGCACCGTCACGTCCAACGCCGTGGTCGGCTCGTCGGCGATCAGCACCTCGGGCTCCATCGCCAGGGCCATCGCGATCATCACCCGCTGCCGCATGCCACCGGAGAACTGGT
>JBOHED010000850.1:0-3613 GCA_050700915.1 Actinopolymorphaceae bacterium
GGGAATGATGCCGCGTAGGTCGAAGCTCGGCGAGAGCAGGCTGTGCACGATGGCGAACTGGTCGTCCGCCTCGTTCTTGGCGTCGGTGTTGATGACGACCCGTCGCCGGGACGCAAACTGATGCGAGGACACAGGCATGAGACACCTCCCGCGACGTGACTAGCTATTCGTTGTCGCCTTGATATTCAGCGAGACCGTAGCAGGAGGAAATGCACTGTCAAGTGACCGGAACCCCTCCTCCGAAGGGCGACCGTTCAGTGCCGCCGTTTATGGGATGGCGGTGCTGGGCACCGTCGAGTCGTGTCTGTTTCTGCATCACCCCCGCGAGTCGTGGGACACCTCGGACGTCCAGACGACGAGTTGCGCGCCCGGCTGGACACCCTCGTCGGCCACCTTCCGCTCCGGGTGAGAACGCCTGACCTGACGCTGTGGTCCTCGGCGCCGACCGTGACCTGGCGAGGGCGGGAACGTTGGGGAGTCCTGTGGTCGCCGATCTCGCCGATCTCCCCGATATCGCCGACCCGGCCGGTCACCACCTGGGTCGAGGCATCGGAAGGGTGCGAGGCGACCGGTGTGGAGATCGCTCCAGCCGGCGTGACGTTGCACGCCGCCTCCCTGGGAATGCAACCGCTGTACGTACGTCAGGTCGCCGGCGCGCTCGTCTTCGCGCAGCGGCTCGAGGATCTGGTCCAGCTCATCGGAGGTGCGCTCCACGCCGACTGGACCGCATGGGCGTCGATCGCGACGTTCGGGAGCCCGCTTGGCCGGCGTACGACATTCGAGGAGATCACCCGGATGCCGGGCGGTGCGGCATGGCACTACGACACCATTCGCCACCGGTTGAGCGAAAGTCGCCGACTGCCCTCAGCCCTCACTCAAGCGCCGCAGCCGGCGACGCCCGACGACATCGTCGAACTGCTCCGCAACACGATCGAATCCTCCTGCCATGACAGCGGACGAGAACGTGGAGCCGAGCCGTCGGCAGTGCGGTGGTTGCGGCGGACGTCCAGGCGTTTCGGTGCAACACGGGCCCGATCGACCGGCTCACCATGGTCGATCACCCTGAGCGGCGGCTGGGACTCGCGGCTCCTCGCCAGATGTGCCACACAGGTCGTCGGGTCCCGCCAGCTGACCGCGCACACCACAAGCCCGGACGACGGTCATGACCTGGACCTCACCCTGAGCCCACCGGTGGCGAAACACCTCGGGATCGGCCACAAGATCGTCGAGCCTGAGCACGCCGACTGGCCGGCGTACGCACAGAACGCCTTTCATCGTACGGAATACCAGACACCACACCACATCTGGTTGGAGCCTTTGGCCAGCCGGCTTCGGGCCACCGGGGCGACTGTCCTCGATGGACTCGCCGGCGACGTCCTGCTGAAGAACCTCAAGGTGGACGAACGCGCCCTCGCCGCACGGAACTCCGCCGAGATCGGCGAAGCGATGTGGGCAAGCTTGGCCAAGCCGCCCGCGACCGGTCGACCATGGGTCGGCGAAGCGGTTTCCGCGGAATTCACCGAGCTGGTCAGGCCCGAGTTCGACGCGGACCGGGAGCCGTTCTCCGGGCACCCTGCCGAGGCCGTTCTCACGGTGTTGTTCACGAGAACCGCACGATGCATCTCGCTCTCGCCGTTCACGCTCTTCGCGCCCGAGGCGACACCTCGTACGCCGTTCCTGGACGCCGGTGTGCTGTCGGCGGCGCTGTCCGTGCCCCTTGTCCGCAAGGCCGGCGGCGGGTTCTACCGGGAATGTCTACGTTCGGCCGATCACCGGCTGGCGGAGTTTCCCTCGACAAATGACGACCATGCGCGTCCGCGGCCATCGGTCGCCCTACGGTCGTCGAGTGCCGAGGCGATCGGGTGGGCACGCGAGGTTCTCACCGAACTCGCCGACCGGCAGGGGCGCCAGCAGGCCGAAGTGCCTGACCCTGCCACGATGACCCGAACCTGGGGCGGGCGGACGTGGCTCCACACCCTGCTGCTGCTGGGGACGTGGCTGCGGCGCTATGAGCATCGACTCGACAGTACCCGTGCGCCGTGGTGGTGATCCATGCGTGCTTCGAGGGGTCTACTGCGTACGACCTCAACGGCGTCCGAAAAGGACGGCCTTACGGGGTTGGAGGCGGGCACCTGTCGGGAAGCACGACGTTGCCCGGCAGCGGGCTGTAGGTGAGCGTGTAGAGCGTGTTGTGGTAGATCAGATTCGTGAACCAGATTGGATGGTCCGGCCCTCCGGCCACCATCTGACTGTCGCCGTCCCTTCCCTGCCAGGTAAAGGGAACATCGATGCCGAGGTCGCGCACAATGGAGCGGCCCGGTGCAATCGTGGCGATGGCGAGCAGGCAGCCGGCAACTGCCGAGGCCAGTGTACGAAGGGCTCGGCATCCCACCCGCTATCGGCGCTCCCCGCCTACCGATGCGACGACGATGTCCACCTCGTTGCCCTCGGGATCGGTGAGCGTCCACCACGCGGGGGCCCTTGAGTCGTTGGTGATCCGGCCGCCGGCGGCCAGCGCGGCATGGATCCGCGCTTGTGCCTGGTCGTGGGGTACGAACAGGTCGACGTGGATCCGGTTGCGCTGCGCCCGCCGCTCTTCGTCGTGGGCGTCCTCGGCGTCGATCTGGTGGAACCAGAACACCGGGTTGAGCCGGCGCGGGTCGTAGCTGTCCTGAGCCAGCCGTGCGTACGGTCCCTGCCGATATCCGAGCACGGCCGTCCAGAATGGCCGTACGGCAGGGACATCGACGGCATGGATCGCGATCTGGAGAAACCGCAGGCGGGGCGAGGGATCTGCGGTCAACCCCATCCCACGGGCTGCGGCCTGGATCCGGCGGGCCAACTCCATGAACCCTTCGTCGTGGACGAAATCCTCGGTCTCCTGTTGGTCCTTGCCGGAGTCGAGCGTGACGCAGCCGGGGCGTACGTCGACCATCAGTGCCTTCCCCGCGTCGTCGGCAAGACTGGCGACGGCCGCCGCAAACTCGACCGACTCGCGGAACGAGGCCGTCGGGTAACAGGCGAGCCCGCAGCCCATGTCCCGCCAGTCCTCGGTGTCAGGGGCGCTGCCCAGGGTGCTGGGTGGCCCAAGTGGGAGGCAGACCTCGTTTCCCTCGGGGTCGTCGATGACGGTTGGGCGCTCGTCGTTGACCACGTGACCGCCGCCCGCAAGGACCGCCGCCCGGCGGGTGTTGGCGGTGTCGTCCGCCCACATGAGGTCGAAGTGGATCCGGTTGCGCAGCGGACGTGGCTGATCGGCCTGTTGGAACCAGATTCCCGGATCACGGCGCAGGCTGTCGGCGAGATAGCCGCCCTCCGCCTTCTCGTAGCCGAAGACCAACTGCCAGAACGGCATCACCGTCGACGTGTCGACGGCGTCGATCGTGAGCTGTACGGACTGGAGCGCTGCCAGATCGGACCTCAGGCCGAGGCCCCGCGCCACCTCCGACACCGCACTGGCGAACGATGCGTCAGTGGTCGCCAGGCCGGTCGGGTCGGTCGGGTCGTACAGGCTGGTCGTGCCAGTAGGGCGGAACGGAATCCGTACGTGGACTCCGGACTGGCGCAGGTCGATGTCCGGCTGCCTTGCACCATTGTCGACCAGCGAGACGAT
>JBOHED010000851.1:0-3715 GCA_050700915.1 Actinopolymorphaceae bacterium
CATCGAGCAGGCCACTCTGCTCTCCGACGCGTACGGCTGAGCCTGGATCGCGTTCCGTCCAGCGAAGGTGTCACACCGTGTACTTCACCGATCGTGGTATCGAGGAGCTGTCCGGCCGGCGTGGCGACGAGGAGGTCAGCCTCGCCTGGCTGGCCGACCGGCTGCAGGAGTTCGTCGATCTCAACCCCGAGTTCGAGACGCCGGTCGAACGACTGGCTACCTGGCTCGCCCGCCTCGACGACGAGGACGAGTGAGCGGCGCCCTGGCCGACCGGCGGATCGTGCGCCGCGTGGTGCGTGACGGGGACGGGCTACCGGAACCCAGCGTCGACCCCGCCGGCTGGCCGTTCACGATGCCGGCGGTCACCCAACTGCTCCGCGATGGCCTACGGCCTGTCCCCCGAGGGTGGCTCGACTGGCGCAGCCCATTCCAGCCGTACGACGGAATCGCCGCTGTACAAGGCGATCCGGCTCGAACGCAGCCCCGGCGCGCCACGCTGGGGATTCTTCCTTCGGGCGGAGACGATGCACGGGTTCTACACCTACCTCGAGGAGAATCCGGGCAAGAGATCCGAGCGGTTCCACTTTCTCAGCCATGGCGAGTCGTTCCTCGAGGTTCTGCGTACCCGCTTCAACTCCCCCGGCTTCTACTGCCTGGACGAACCGGAGTCCGCGCTGTCGTTCTCGTCCTGCCCGGCGCTCGTGGGTGTCCTCGACGAGATCACGCAGAGCGGTGGCCAGGTGTTGTGCGCGACCCACTCGCCGCTGCTCACGGCGCTGCCCGGTGCGCGGATACTGGAGGTGGGCGAGTGGGGTGTACGCAGGGTGGTGTGGGACGACCTGCTGCTCGTCGAGCACTGGCGGAGCTACCTCACCGACCCTCGCCGTTACCTCCGCCACGTCCTCCCCTGAGCTGTGTCTCTTGGCGGATGGACTGACCTGGGCGCAGCGCCGAGTACGCGCCGAAAGACGTTCCTGCCGGTACGTGCGGTTTGCCGGGTTCCCACACTGGCCTGTTCCACACAGGCCTGGCGGATAGAAGTGTAGCCACTCGCAACCATCATAGGTACACTTTTATCCATGCCCGACGCGGAGCGGTTGTCTGCCCTGCCGGCGACCTTCACCACCGGCGAGGCGTTGCAGGCGGACGTTCATCCTCGTGACCTTTACCGCATGCGCGATCAAGGGGACCTGCTCGAGCTGTCACGTGGCGTTTTCCGAAGAGCCGACGCGCCCGTGCCGCGCTATCCAGACCTGCTGGCGGTCGCGCACAGGGCGCCGCAGGCCGTGGTTTGCCTGACCTCGGCGCTGGCCGTGCACGACCTGACCGACCAGGTTCCCGCGGCGGTGCACATCGCCGTACCACGAACCGCGCGCCCACCACGCATCGACCACCCACCGATCGAGGTGTCGCGCTTCGACGTCGACACGTTCGAGCTGGGCGTTGAGCTGGTGGAGGCGGCCGAAGGTGAACGTGTCCGCGTCTACTCGGCGGCGAGGACCGTGGTGGACGTATTCCGGCTTCGGGCCCGGCTCGGTGAGTCCACGGCGCTCATCGCGCTGCGACGCTACGTGGCAGGTCGCGATGCACGGGTGGGCGAGCTCGTCGAGTTCGCCCGTGCCCTGCACGTGGCCGGGCCGTTGCGCGCCGCCCTCGACGTCCTGACGGCGAGCTGACCATGCCGGTCACCCGAGCAACCGCGGCCGGCCGCGCCTACCTGGACTTGCAGAACCGCGCCCGACGGGAACGCCGCCCGACCCAGGAGCCGCTGACGTTCTACGTACTGGAACGCTTTCTCGCCCGCATCGCCGCGTCTGCCTATCGCGACGAGTTCGTTCTCAAAGGGGGCCTGCTGCTAGCCGTCCTCGACGCACGCCGCCCGACGCAGGACGCGGACCTGCTCGTCCGGCGCATCGAGGCCGACGAGGTGACGGTCACCGAACGAGTTGTCGACCTGTGTCGGCGTCGCCTTCCCGACGACGACGGTGTCGACTTTCTGACCTCGAGCGTGCGGGCCACGTCCATCCGCGAGGACGGTCAGTACGCGGGCATACGCATCACCATGGACGCCCAGGTCGCACAGGCGCGGGTCAAGCTGAAACTCGACATCAACGTCGGCGACCCCGTGACTCCCGCACCGGTCGAGCTCGCCTATCCAGTCCTTCGGGACGGCGCACCCATCCGTCTCCTTGGCTACCCGTTGGCAACCGTCCTGGCGGAGAAACTTTGTACGGCCGTCAGCCTGGGAGAGGCGAACACCAGAGTCCGCGACTACGTGGACATGTGGACCCTGACCGGCAGGCACGATCTCGACTACGCCGAAGCGCGAGCCGCGGTCGAGAAGACCGCTCACCACCGCGGCACCCGCCTTCGGCGTCTCGGCGAGGCGATCGGCGGCGTGATCGAGATCCGTCGCACCGCATACACCGCATTCCGCCGGCAACTCGGAGTTGACGGCGATCCCCTGCCGCCGGGTTTCGAGGGCATCGTGGGAGACGTCACGCTCTACGCCGACCCGCCCCTGGACACGACGGCTGCAGGCAGGATCTGGCGAGCTGACCGGCGCGCCTGGCAGTAGCGGGCTCCACGTCGAGCGACGCACGCGCCGCTCAGTCGGGTTGGACCTCGGTCTCGGCCCGTGGCCGGCCGCCGACGCAGGTCACGACCACCTTCACGTCGAGGTCGTCGGACTCGAACTGCACCGACGCCTTGCGGTCCGGGCCCCGCTCCGCCTCGTCGGTCTCGAAGTTCGGGTGCGGACTCCAGGACGTGAGGTACGCCTGGTCGCCGCGACACTGCGCGAAGATCGTGCCACCCGGCGAACGCAGGCTCGTCACCTCGGGGGTGGATCCGCCACCGGACCCCTTGCCGGGCGACGGCTCCTCACTCGTGGGTGCGGGCGTCGTGGTGCTGGGCTCCGGTTCTCCCGGGGTCGCCCCCGGCGTCGCTCCCGCGCTGGCCTTCGCCAGTGCCCGCGCGACCGCGTCACTGCTGAGCGGCTGACTCGTCCCCTCGGTGAACCCGCGTCCCAGCAACGAGATCGCCAGGACACCGACCGTCACCGCGGCGGCCGCCACGGCGAGCCAGCCGAGAACGCCCAGGAGTACGCGTCGACGAGCCATGACACCAGCGTGCCCCATGGTGGCTTAACACCGCGTTAAGGACGTCCTCAGTACGGTGTGTGAGTGGTGTCCCTGCTGCTCGTCGAGGACGATCCGGCGATCCGGATCTCGCTGACCCGCGCGCTCACGGCCCACGGCCACGTCGTCGCGTCGGTGCCGTACGGCGGGGTCGCGCTGTCCACCGTCCTGCGGGACCAACCCGATCTCGTCGTCCTCGACCTCGGCCTTCCCGACATCGACGGCCGGGACGTCCTCGGCATGCTCCGGGGCGTGTCGGACATCCCGGTCATCGTCGCGACGGCCCGTGACGACGAGCAGGAGATCGTCCGGCTGCTCGACGGGGGCGCCGACGACTACCTCGTGAAGCCGTTCAGCGCCGGACAGCTGGATGCCCGGATCCGGGCGGTTCTCCGGCGTACGACCGAGGCCGCGGCGGCCGGTCCGCTCACGGTCGGTGAGCTGACCCTCGACGCACGTGCCCGGGTCGCGACGCTCGCGGGGACCGTGCTCGACCTCAAGCCCAAGGAGTTCGAGCTACTGCTGCACCTCGCCGAGAACGAAGGTGCCGTCGTCTCCAGGCGTGACCTGATGAT
>JBOHED010000852.1:0-9503 GCA_050700915.1 Actinopolymorphaceae bacterium
GCTGGCCGACGAGGCCGGATTCGACAGCGTGTGGAACTTCGACCACTTCGCGTCCATCGGCAGCGACGACCCGAGCGGCGACGTGTTCGAGGGCTGGACCCTGCTGGCCGCGATGGCCGAGGGCACCAGCCGGGTACGCATCGGCTGCATGGTCAGCGGCAACACCTACCGGCACCCCGCCGTACTCGCCAAGATGGCCGTCACCGTCGACCACCTGTCCGGTGGCCGGCTCGACTTCGGCCTCGGCGCGGCGTGGGCGGAGGTGGAGCACTCGATGTTCGGCCTGCAGTTCGGCACCGTGGGCGAACGCATGAACCGGTTCGAGGAGGCCTGCCAGATCATCACCTCGCTCTGGACTCAGCCGACCACGACGTTCGCCGGCAAGCACTACCAACTGACCGACGCGCTAGCGAACCCGAAGCCGGTCCAGCGTCCGTACCCTCCGTTCTGGATCGGCGGCAGCGGGCGCAAGCGGACCTTGCGGATCACGGCGAGGTACGCAGACGCGTGGAACGCCGCTGGGGGGTCGATCGAGGAGATCGCGGAGCTGTCCGGTGTCCTCGACCAGCACTGCGCCGACGTCGGTCGCGATCCGGCCGCGATCCGGCGCACGGTGCAGGTGCGGTTCGGCGAGAACCTGACCGATCCGGAGGAGCTGCTGCCGGTGGTCGAGTCGTACGCCGGAATCGGGATCGGCGAAGTGATCGTCGTGCTGCGCGTCGGTGACGCGGTGTCCGGAGCGGAGCAGGTCGCGACGGTCCTGCCACGGCTGCGCTCGATCGGCTGAGGGCGACGGGGCAACGGGGCGCTGGGGGACTTGTCCGATGGACCCGGTACCTCTTCGCCGCTCGGGTACTTCGGACAAGTCGCGCCGCAAGCGCCACCATCGCCGGGCCGCGACCGTGCAGGACGTCAGAGCGATGCCGAGGACGAGATACCGGAGCGGTTCTGCCATGCGTACCGGATAGACCACGCCGGTGAGGTAGTGGTCGATGAACCCTCCCCGTAGGAGCGGTTCGCCGGACTGGCCGCGGGCCCAGTTCTCGGTCGCGGTGAGAGGGCAGGCGAGGGGGACCAGCGTGCCGGCGAGTCCCCATCCCACCGCGGTCAGGTGTGGGCCGATGGTCCGCGGCCACCGCCAGGACAGGAAGCCGCCGAAGATGACGTAGGCAAGGAAGGCGAAGTGCGCGGTGGCGGCGGCCACGACGAGGACCCGGAATCCCATGGCTGCCACCTCCGCCCGGCAGTGAGCCCGAGGGACGCTTCACCTCCACTATCGCACCCGCCCTGCGCACCGCGGGCGCTCGGCGCACCTGGATGACGGGCACCCTCATGCGAACCGTGGGCTGCACCGATGTGGATGAGGGTCACCCTCGCGCGGACCTATTGGATGAGGGGACCCCTGATCCAACGAGGAGGCGCGGCTGGCACCTGCGCCGTACACATCCATTCGTTCATGATCACGGTCATGATCACGGGGATGGGCGCAGGGAGAAGGTGTCGCGGGCGAGGGAGCGGATCCGGTCCTCGTCGACGTCGTGGCCGAGCCCGGGGCGGTCAAGGGGCACGGGTACCTGTCCGTCGTACGCCCGGATCGGCGGGTCGACCACATCCTGCGTGTAGTACTTGTCCGAGCCCGAGATGTCGCCCGGCAGCACGAATCCGGCCAGCGAGGCCAGCGCGACATTGGCCGCGCGCCCGATCCCGAACTCGTGCATCCCCCCGCACCACACCTGCCACCCCGCGGCCACCGCCCGGTCGTGCGCCTGTCGAGCGGGGGTGAGCCCACCCATCCGGGACACCTTGATGTTGAGGATCTTCGCCGCGTCGAGCGCCACCGCCGTGTCGAATTGGTCGAGGTCGTCGATCGACTCGTCCAGGCACAGCGCGGTGTCAAGGCGGGCTTGCAGGCGCGCGTGCGCGGCCAGTGCCCCGGGCGCGAAGGGCTGTTCGATCAGCAGCAGATCGTACGCATCCAGAGCCTGGAGCGCCTGCAGGTGCACGGGATCCTCGTCGTACGCACCGTTGGCGTCCACCTGCAGGGTGAGGTCGGGATAGCTGGCGCGGACCGCGCGGACCGGTTCGGTGTCCCAGCCGGGTGCGATCTTGAGCTTGATCCGCTGGTAGCCGCCGTCGAGGTGGAGCTGTACCTGACTCAGCAGGTCGTCGATCGTGGGTTCGATGCCGAGGCTGACGCCGGCCGCCACGGTGGTCCGGGTGCCGCCGAGCGCCGTTGCGAGGGAGACGCCCTCCCGTCGGCAGGCGAGGTCCCAGCAGGCCATGTCGAAGCCGGCCTTCGCGAACTTGTGCCCCCGGATCCGCGCCCACGCGAGGTCGGCTTCCCCGGGTGTGGTCCAGCGGTGGGCGAGCACGGCCGGTGCCAGGTGATGGGCCAGCATCCACCAGCAGGTGTCCACCGTCTCCGACGAGTAGAACGGTTCGCTGGGTGACGCGATCTCGCCCCACCCGACAACGCCGGTCGGGTCCTCGAGCCGGACCAGGATGTGTTCGAGGGAGGACTTGCGGTGCGAGCTCGTCTCGAACTCGTGGACCAACGGCAGCCGGACCCGGAACGCCTCCACGCCGATGACGGGGAGGGCCGGCCTGGTGCTCGCCTCTTCGTGGTTCACGGCCGTTCCGTCCTCTCGCCGGGTTTTGGACCGAGCGGGGTGATGCCGGCGGAGGCGGGCCGGAGCCGGTACCACGCCGAGTCGGAGTCCGCTGCCCGGCAGGAGACCGCGACGTACCCCTGGCCCAACGTACGCGCGAACGCCGTGCTCACGGTCGCACGTAGCTGTCCTGCCCGGTCCGCGTCGCGCGCCACGTCGGACCACGAACGCGGGATGCCGATCAACACGTCCGTACCCTCGTGCAGGAGCTCACCCCACCCGGGCAGGCGTGCTGGAACCCTTGTGGTCCGGCCGGCGGCGGCCGCAGCGAATGCCGCCGGAACCGCGTCGACCGCCGGCGGTGTCGGCGGCCCGGCGAGGTCCCACTCGACGATCAGCCGGTCGCTCGGATGGCCAGGATCGCGTCCCATGTCCTCGACGCCGTAGAGGTTGGGGACGAACCATCGCGCCCGCGCCCCCAGGACGTCGAGGTTGAAGTGTCCGTTGCCGGCACGGACCGGATCGTAGGACCAGCGCATGCGCGTGATGCCCGTATCCAGAACGTACGCGCGTTGGCCGAACTTCAGCGCCCGGCCGATCCCCCGGCCCTGGCACTGCGGATGGACCACCGCCGCCTGCGAGTAGTGGTAGACCTCGCCCGACGTGGCGTCCTTTCCCACGAACCCGTATGCGAACCCGACCAGGCGTTCCCCCTCGAACGCACCGATCACCGAGCCGCCGTTGCGGCGCAGCGCCCAGAGCAGGCGCGGGCTGACGGCGGGAGCGGTCGGACCAAGTTCGAGGACCTCGCGATAGAGCTCGACGCCCGCCCTCATCTCCGCCGGCTGGTCGAGCGGGCGGACGGTGACCGAAGTGGAGGCCGCGACGGAGTCCATAACCTGATGCTTTCACTGGCCGTCGGCATGCATTCACTGGCCGCACATCGCGGTGTCGATCATGAGATCGTCGGCCGCCGTTCGGAGTGATCCATTCGAGCCCGACGGCCGATGTCTTTCTCGCACCACTCCGCTAGGCTTCGCGACGATCTGTCCTGTTCGCGATCCGACCGCAGGTCGGGGTCATCAAGGGGCCAACGCGACGCCCGTCGGCACGGAGGAGGACTGTGGTCACGAGTGAGTCCCGGCTACGCGGAGCTCTGGACCTGCTGTTCACCGAAAAGCCCGTGCTGGATGTCTATGCCCACGGGCCGTGGGCGGTGCCCGACGGCGTACTCGACGAGACGGCCGCCCGCATCGACACCCTGGTCGCCGACCGGCGATCGGCGCAGCTCACCGTCGGCAAGGAGCCCGGACTACGCGCCCCGACCCCCGCCGTCGTCGCCGACGTCCTGGGCATGGTGGCGTTCCTCTGCGGTGACGCCGCCGTCCGCGCCGGAGCCTCCCGCCGAGTCGAACACGATCTGGTCGAACGCTTCCGGATCCACCCCGTCATCGAGGCCGAGCCCGACCGCCATTGGGTCGCGCAGGGATCCTCGTGGCGGCCGCCGGGCCGGAGCCTGTTCCAGGCCGCCGGGGACGACCGTGCCCGCCGGACCGTGGCGCTCGACCTCACGACCGAAGCGCTGCGGGCCCTCGAGGGCGTCGTTCCCCTGAACGAACGTCGGCAGGCACTGCTCAGCCTGTACGACGAGGTGCGGCGCGACACCCACCTGCTCGAGGCGACCCTCACGACGCCTTACATCCGTTCGGAGTGGAACCGGCTCGAGGAACGCTGGGCAGAACTCGCCGGCGACGACCTGGTGGCCGTCCTGCCCGAGCTCACCGGGCCCGTTGGCTATCTCAGCTGGATCGTCGATGGCTGGATCGCCGCGCACGAGCGGCTCGGCACCCTCGTTCCGGGCGGCGGCGACGCGACCCAGAGCTTCGTCTCGCTGCTCATCCAGGCCGGCCTGACCGAGGCTCCGGCGGAGTTGGCGGTCGGTGTCCGTGGCGAGTTGTACTCCCAGGTGCAGCAGCAGTTGCGGGTCGTGCTGCGTATCTGGAACGTCGACACGTGGCGGCGCCGGGTCCGCGACTGGCTGGCGCGGGCGCTGGTCGCCGGCGAGCTCGAGCTGTGCCGTGCCTGGCTCGACCTGTCCGTACGCCTCACCGGCGCGGTGCAGGGCCTGCCGGGCGCTCCGGTGACGCCGCGCCCGTGTCTCGTGCCCGTCGACTGCTTCCTCCAGGACGTACGCCGGTTGTTCCGGGTACGCCGGGTGCGGCACCCCCTCACCGGGAGCAGCTCGGTGGCGGGGTGGGTGGCGGCTGATGACGCGTTCCCTTTCGGTACGCAGCCAGCTGGACGGCTCCCTGACGAGGACCTCGCCTCCGACGAGCTCGTCGAGCAGGGCAACCAGAGTGACGGCAACCAGACCGACCAGGGCGACCGGGCGCCGTCCGTCCGGGCGAGAGGTGTCGAGGCGAGAGGCGTCGACGAGGATGCGGCCGCTCGGCGATCCGTACCACCTGAGCAGGCGCCTGCTGGGAAGACAGACGCTGGGAAGACAGACGCTGGGAAGATAGACGCTGGGAAGAAGACGGCCGCTGAGAAGTCGGCAGCCGCGAGCAGTGCCGAGGTACGCGAAGCTGAGGTCGCCGGCACTGAGAGGGCCGCCGCGGAGTCGAGCCTCGATGAGTCGAGGAGCGAGGGACTTCGGGGTGGCGACTCGGTTGAGGGGGAGCAGCCGCTCGCGAAGGAGGCTGCGGATCGCTCGGGCTACAAGGAGCGGACCAGGGCCGACCGGGGCCAGTCCGAGTCGGCCGCGGGAGATGACGGTCGCTCGGAGCGCGCGGATCAGGCCCCCGGGAGACGTGGCGTCGGCTCGCCGGCTGCGGGATACCTCGCCGATGACACAGACCCGGACCAGATCACCGCCGGCCATGACCTGCCGGAGCGGCCCGAACACCCGACCCGGCCAGAGCTGGTGGCCCACGCCGAGCAGGTGGCAGGACCCCAACAGCCGAACAGAACAGAGCAGCCGAACAGAACAGAGCAGCCGGTACGGCCGGATCAGCCGGCTCGGGCCGGCAATGACCGTCCGTCCATCGCGGAGACGGAGGCTGCCGCGGCGTCCACCCCGCCCGAACAGATCACGGGAGCCCACGCCAAGCCCATGCCCGCCGATGGCGGCGAGGCGACCACTGCCTTCTCGCAACAGCTGCTCGGCCTGATCGGACCACCGACCCCTCCGCAGGGGAATAGGGCGGATGGGGAGCGGCGCGAGGATGCGGACGCCGGCCCGCACTCGGCCGCGTACGGGGCGGATGCCGACCATGACCAGCAGGCGTCGTCGGAGTCGGCTGACGGCAGTTGGGGGTTCGAGGCGTTCGCCAGCCACGGGCAGCGTCCTGATGCACCGGGCCTGCACCACCAGCGCAACGGCGGACTGGTACCAGGCGACCTCCCCGCCGAGTACCGCCCAGCCGCCACAGGTCAGCAGCCGTCGACCCAACAGCCGTCCAGCCAACAGGCCGCGGGGCACCCGGCCCCGGGCGGCCAGAGCGGCGGGCAAGGCAGACAGGGTGGGACGGGAGTTGAGGCTGGTGCAGGCAGTCGGCCGGCCACCCACGACTGGTCGGGCGGAGAACAGCCCGCGCCGCCTCCCGCCTCGCCCGCGAGTCCGGTCGGGAGTCCGAACAACGACTTCGCCTGGTACAACAACGCCCCACCGTCCGGCGACTACCGCGAACCCGTCGAGCAAGAGCCCGCGTCCGGCGACTACGCCCGGCGGACGCGCCGTGAGCCGGCCGGCATGCGTTCGCACGTCGTGGCGCTGATCGACAGCATCGTGGGCCAGCCGGCCCTGGTCACCGCGCTCCGGGAGGCGGTCGCCGCGCCGGAACAAGACCTGCGCCTGCTCGTGGCGGGACCACCTGGTACCGGCGAGGGCCTCACCATCGACGTACTGTCCAGGTTGCTGTCTGCCCGCGGGTTCGACGGCACCGCCATCACGATCCGATACGACCATCTCGCCAGGCTCGATCCCACGACGGCGGTCGGGCAGGTCCGGGAGTGGATCGACGGATGCCTCGGCGAACGACTGGTGGCCATCGAGGATCTCGACCAGATCATCAGCGACGGCGCCCGCGGTGCGGCACTGGCCGAGGAACTGCACCGACTGATCAGCATCTGCGGACCCGACCTGCAGGTGGTGGCGTTCACCGGGGTCGACGGATACCGCCGCCTGGTCGACGTCAATCCGGCGTTCGCGGCATGGTGGCGGGTGGTTCGTACCCGCGATTTCGACGCGGGCGACTACTCCACCATCTTCGGCCGGGTCGTCGAGCAGCGCGGTGCGGTCACCACGGAGGACGCGGCCCGCCGGGCGGGTGACATGCTGGCTGCCACGCCGGCCGAGGGTCAGCTCCGCAACGCCCGGCTCGCCACCTATCTTGCCGAGATGGCGATCGACGCCGCGCGCCGGCGTACCGACGGGTCGTCCCAGCCCATGGTCGACCTGTCGGACCTGCCCCGGATGGAGTCCGAGCCGGGACCGCCCCAGCACGTCGCCGACGGTCCGCAACCCGGCGCGTACTCCCGGCTCGGCCGGCTCCGCTGACCGCGGCACGCAAGGTTCGACGTCACCGGCGGGACGTGCAGACGCCGAGCAGGTTCGCCCAGCTGTCGGCCAGGCGTACGGCGAGATTCTGCGATCCGCTGGCGCGCCCACTGGCCTGACCACTGTGTCGACCACTGTCTTGACCACTGTCTCGACGACTGCCTTGACCACTGTCTCGACCAGTGGCGAAACGCAGTCGAAGCGTCGCCGGACCGTCGATCGGCGCGGCGCAGTCGTGGGGCTCGAGACGAAGCCGGACCGTTCGTTCGCGGCCGACCGGAATCTGCCGGCCGATATCGCTCGCCGCCGAGAGGCTACTCAGCTGCGTCCACCCTGCCGGAAGGTCCGCGGCACGGAAGGTCAGCGGGCGCCCGCCCGTGTTGAGGACGTCGAGCGTTACCGCCACGCCGTCCGGTCCGGGCGTCACCTCCTGACCGACGAGCCGGGGAACGCCGTGGTCGGGGCGCCGGTCACACACCGCGGGGATGAGATCGCGCAGGGTGCCTGCGGACACGTCGACCGTCTCGGCCGCACCGACGAACGGCGCCGCCCGCAGGGGAAGCGTGACCTTCGTCGCTTCCGCCTCCAAGGCCGGTACGCAGTCGATGACCTGCCAGGTCAGCGACAGGGTCGTACGGCCGTGTGGGGACAGCTGGACGGGATGCTGCGCGTGCACGGGCTGCCGGGCGGTGTCGCGGCTGCCGCGGAACTCCATCCCGGCCAGAGGTCGCGGCGTCGGCGTGATCTCGAGGTGGTCGCCTCCGGTGTTGGTGAGCCGGATGTCGAGCTCGACGGTGTAGCTGTCGAGGTACGCCGGGGGCGCGGCATCGGCACGTACGTCGGAGCCGGTGAGCCGAACGAACAGCAGCCAACCCGCCACCAGAACTACAGCGGCGACGGCGACCGGACGGACCCATCCCGGGGCACGGCGCGGCCGGTCTGTCACCTCGGCAACGTCGGGCCAAGCCTCCCGCGAGTCGCTGTCCCACGTCATGGCACCCGTCCTGTTCCGCCCGGCCGGCGGTGTCGGTACGCCACAGTGTCGTCCTCCTCCTCTGAGGATCGTGGCGGCTCGGGCAAGATGCTGGCATGACCGACGACACCTTCGACGACACTCCCGACGACACCCCTGGATACACCACCGGAAGTAGCAGCGACGGCAGCTCCGGCCCAGCCTCGACTCCCCGGCCCGGCCAGGATGACACCGGCCGGCCCGCTGCGCGGCCCGCCGACACCCAGTCGCCGGTTCTCGCCATCGACGTCGGAGGTACGAAGATCGCGGCCGGTCTCGTGTCCCCGGACGGCGACGTCCTCGCCTGCGACAGGGCGCCGACCACGCTCGGCCCTGACGACGGTGATCTCGCCATCTGGGAACGATTGCACACCTTGTGCGAAAGCGTTCTCGTCAGCGCCGGTCGACCAGAGATCCAGGGCGTAGGCGTCGGGTGCGGCGGTCCGATGCGCTGGCCCGCCGGTGTGGTGTCGCCGGTGAATCTGCTGGCCTGGCGGGACTTTCCGTTGCGGGATCGGCTGAGCGACGCCTACCCGGGCGTACCCGTCCGCGTCCACAACGACGCGGTCGCCGTCGTCGTCGCGGAGCACTGGCGCGGCGCGGGCCGTGGAGTCGCCAACATGCTCGGCATGGTGGTATCCACCGGCGTCGGCGGCGGGCTCGTACTCGGGGGCCGGTTGATCGACGGGCGCAGCGGCAACGCCGGCCACGTCGGGCACATCGTCGCCGACCCCTCCGGGCCGGAATGCGGCTGCGGAGGACGCGGCTGTGTCGAGGCGATCGCCCGGGGACCCGCCCTCGTCACCTGGGCGCGCGAGCGCGGCTGGCGGAACGGCGACGCGCCCGCTGCCACGGCCAAGCAGCTCGCCGACGACGCCCTGGCCGGTGATCCGATAGCGCGGAACGCGTTCGAACGCGCCGGGAACGCGGTGGGCATCGGCATCGCGTCGGCGGTCGCGCTCTGCGACCTGGAGCTGGTCGTCGTCGGCGGCGGTGTCTCCCAGGTGAGTGGTCTGTTGTTTGAACCGCTCGAGCGGAGCCTGCGGACGTACGCACGGATCGAGTTCGCCCGCGAGGTCTCCGTCACCCGCGCCGGACTGGACCAGAACGCCGGCATCGTCGGAGCGGCCGCCTTCATTCTGGCCGGTGATCGCTACTGGTCGCCCGGATGACCCTCAGCGCGGGCGCGTTGGTGCAGGGCGCCCCTGTGGCGGACCTATTGGTGCAGGGCGCCCCTCATGCGATGCCGCGTTGGTGCAGGGCGCCCCTCATGCGATGCGGCGTTGGTGCAGGGCGCCCCTGTGGCGGACCTATTGGTGCAGGA
>JBOHED010000853.1:0-4185 GCA_050700915.1 Actinopolymorphaceae bacterium
TCGCCCGGATGAACGACCTGCTGCTCCGCCTTCGCGACAAGGGCAACACGGTGCTCGTCGTCGAACACAAGCCCGAGGTGGTCCAGATCGCCGACCACGTGGTCGACCTGGGGCCGGGGGCGGGGACGGCGGGTGGGCAGGTGTGCTTCACCGGTGACGTCGCGGGGTTGCGGGCGTCGGGGACGCTGACCGGGCAGTACCTCGACCATCGGGTACGCCTGCGCGAGAAGCCGCGCCAACCGCTCGGGCAGCTGTCCATCACCGGCGCCAACCTGCACAACCTGCAGAACGTCGATGTCGACATCCCGCTCGGCGTGATGACCGTCCTCACCGGTGTCGCCGGGTCCGGCAAGAGCTCGCTGATCCACGGATCTTTGGCTGATGGTTCCCTGACCGGTCGGGAGGGCGTGGTGGTGGTCGACCAGTCGGCGATCCGCGGGTCGAGGCGCAGCAATCCCGCCACCTACACCGGCCTGCTCGATCCGATCCGTACCGCCTTCGCCAAGGCCAACGGCGTCAAGGCGGCCCTGTTCAGTGCCAACTCCGAAGGCGCCTGCTCGAACTGCAAGGGGATCGGGCTCGTCTACACCGACCTGGCCATGATGGCGGGGGTGGCGTCGGTCTGTGAGGAGTGTGAGGGAAAGCGGTTCACTGCCGAGGTCCTCACCTACGAGCTACGCGGCAAGAACATCAGCGAGGTCCTGGCGATGTCGGTGGCCGAGGCCGCCGAGTTCTTCCTCGCCGAGCCGCCAGGCACCGGCGGTGCCCGTTCCGTCGCCGAGAAGGCGATCCGGTCCGCCGGCTCCGCCCGGGCCATTCTCGAACGCCTCTCCGACGTCGGGCTCGGCTACCTCAGGCTCGGCCAGCCACTGACCACGCTGTCCGGTGGTGAGCGGCAGCGCCTGAAGCTGGCCATCCAGATGGCGGAGAAGGCGACGACGTACGTCCTCGACGAACCCACCACCGGCCTGCACCTGGCCGACGTCGACCAGCTCCTGGCGTTGTTGGACCGGCTCGTCGACGACGGCAACACGGTCATCGTCATCGAGCACCACCAGGCCGTGATGGCGCACGCCGACTGGCTCATCGACCTCGGTCCCGGCGCCGGGCACGACGGCGGCCGGGTGGTGTTCACGGGTACGCCCGCCGATCTCGTCGCACGGGGCGACTCGCTCACCGCGCAGCACCTGCGTACCTACCTCGGTCTGCCTGCCGCGTCGTAGCCGACTGGACCGACCTGGGTCACAGGTCGCCGGTGACCACTGCTTTGCCGGTCTCGCCATCGAAGGGCACTGAGGCATGCTCGTGGACGATCTTCCAGCCGTCGTCGAGTTTGCAGAGGCAACTGGTCGCACGCACCCACATGCCGACTTCGGTGTCGTCGAGCATGGTGCCGCTGATCCGGACCAGGAAGTGACAGAAGGCGAGGTCGGCGTTCGCCGTGATCGTCAGGTCGCGGATCTCGTGGCCGATGCCGGTGCGGTACGCCGCGAGCCACTCCTGCTTTCGCGCTGTCGTCTCGGCGCCACGGTGGACGAAGGGGGCGACGGCATCGAACACCACGACATCGGCGTCGTTCGCCGCAGCCAACATGGCGGCGTCCTTGCCGGCAAGTGCCTGCGTGCGGGTCTCGAACAGCTCGCGGATCGCCGCTTCGGCGTTCGGGTCGTTTGTTCTGTGCACTGGGGACACTCCCTTCAGGACTGGCCGAGTTCGTGGCCGAGCGCGTTCAGCCAGTCGCCGGTGCCTTGTTGGCGCCACTCGGGCTGTTCCTGGTCGTCGAGGAAGGTGTCCTGTTCGGTGAGCACCAGGTGCGTGCCGGTGCCGTCTGGGACGAATTCCACGGTGGTCACCGACACGGTCGCCAGCACGCCGCGGCCGTACAGCAGGGTGGTGTAGACGATGCGCTCGTCGGTGAGGATGTCGCGGTAGACCGACTCGGCGACGATCTCTGCCCCGTCGTCGGTGCGTCCGTGGGCGGCCTCGGCGCCGCCGACGCGGAAGTCGAGGGTGTAGTCGGCGTCTGCGGCGGCGAACCACTTCGCCTTCGTGTCGCGATCGGCCCAGGCCGCGAAGACCTGTGCGGGGGAGGCGGAGTAGGTCCGTTCGAGCGTGAACGTGCTGTGCTTCACCGAGTGCTCGGTCATGATCTGGGCTCCTTGGAGGGGTCGTTCGGGGTTGTGGTGGCGTGGCCCGCAGCGCTCTCGCCGAGGACGTCGCCGAGGCGGTCGAGGCGGTGCTCCCATGTCGTTCGCTGGAGGCGCAGCCACTCCTCGGCGCGCCGCAGGCCGGACGGATCGATCTGGCAGGTGCGGACGCGTCCCGCCTTCTCCGACCGGACCAGTTCGCTGCCCTGCAGCACCTGCAGGTGCTGAACCGTGGCCGCGACCGTCACGCCGAGCAAACGCGCCAACTCGCTCACCGTGGCCGGGCCGCGGGTCAGGCGCTGGATGATCGCCCGCCGGTTCGCATCGGCGAGAGCGTGGAACACCTGATCCGCGCCCGTCGACTCATGGTTAAGCATGCACTTAACCGTACGAACACCTCCTCAGAAAGTCAAGTGTTCGCTTAAGGGTTCGCCCCTCGGCTCAACTGGTCCAGGCACAACGGCGCGTATAGTGATATCAATATGATATTCTCATGCCATCGACTCAGAGGGAGGCACCCTGATGAGCAACATCAATATGCCGACGCCGCAGGTCAGGGAGCGGATCGCGCACGGGACCCATGGGTGGCCAATGCTCGGCCTTGCCCTCGTCCTGGTCCTCGGCGGCGCCGCGCTGTTCGTTGTCGGGCTCGTCCAAGCCAGCCCGGCGTGGATCATCCTCGGCCCAATCGCCATGCTGGCTGGCACGTTTGTCGCCGGCGGCCTGACCGCGGTCGCCCCCGGGGAGGCCAGGGTCGTCCAGCTGCTCGGCCGCTACACCGGCACCGTCCGGACCGACGGCCTGCGGTGGGTCAACCCCCTCACCAGACGGCGCAGGATCTCCACGAGGATTCGCAACCACGAGACCGGCGTCACCAAGGTGAACGACGCCGACGGTAACCCGATCGACATCGCCGCGGTCGTCGTCTGGCAGGTCGAGGACACCGCGCAGGCCGTCTTCGAGGTCGACGACTTCGTTGCCTTCGTCGGCATGCAGAGCGAGACGGCCGTACGCCACATCGCCAACAGCTACCCGTACGACGCGCACGGCGAGGACGAGCTGTCGATCCGCGACAACGCCGAGGAGATCACCGAGAAGCTGTCCACCGAGATCGCAGCCCGCGTCGCGTCCGCCGGTGTCAAGGTGATCGAGTCCCGCATCACCCACCTCGCCTACGCACAGGAGATCGCGCAGGCGATGCTCCGCCGCCAGCAGGCCAGTGCGATCGTCGCAGCGAGGCAGCGCATCGTCGAGGGTGCCGTCGGCATGGTCGAGCTCGCGCTCAACAGACTGGCCGAGCACGAGGTCGTCGACCTCGACGAGGAACGCAAGGCCACGATGGTCAGCAACCTGCTCGTCGTCTTGTGTGGTGATCGCGACGCCCAGCCCGTCGTGAATACCGGCACGCTTTACCAGTAGGCCACGAGCCGATGCCGGCCGAACGTAAGAAGCTCCTGCTCCGCTTGGATCCCGCGGTCCACGACGCGCTCGCGCGCTGGGCCAGCGACGACCTCCGGAGCACCAACGCCCAGATCGAGTTCCTGTTACGACGCGCGTTGGCCGAGGCGGGCCGCATGCCCGGCGAAGCGGGCCAGATGCGCCGTCGCGGGCGACCCCGAAAGGAGTAACCGTGGAACTTCCCCGCACGCTGCACGGCCGCCTTTACCTGATTGCGTACGACCGGGAACGCCGTCGTCTCCGTGGTGGTGCTCACCTGGCGCAGGCTCTGCGCACCGCCGCGCTGGCCGAGCTCCACCTCGACGGCAATCTCGTCGACGAGAACGGCAAGGTGCACAGGGCGATCGCGCGACGGCCGGCCGACCCGGTTCTGCTCACCATCCTGGAACAGGTCGAAGCCTCCAAGCCGCGGGCCTTGTCGCATTGGATCAACAAGGACTTGAACAAGACACAGCGCGCCGTCCGCGACCAGCTCGAAACACAAGGCTGGCTTCGCATCGAACCGCGCAAGATCCTTGGCATCATCCCGGCCGATGACATCGGCCTGCGCAACGAGTACCACGTCGCCAAGCTCATGAGC
>JBOHED010000854.1:0-3828 GCA_050700915.1 Actinopolymorphaceae bacterium
CGCGACGGCAGAGCCATCATCACCGAACCAAACGCCGCCTAACACCACCACCAAGCCCTTCCCGACCGACGCTCACTGGCCAGGGTTCGCTGCCGCCTGCCTGGCTGAGGCGAGATTTTCGGGTCTGGCGCTTCTCAGGCCTCGGTGAAGATGTCCAGTCGGCCGCCTGCGGTGCAGTAGATGCACCCTTCAGGCATCGTGGCATCATCTGCGACTGAGGGTCCGCCGTAGAACCAGGAGTCGTACCGGTCAGATTGTTGCACCTGAAATGTGACCTCTCCGATTGACAGCCGAAGTGACCCGTCCTCGCGGACTGAGGCGGTGTCCAACCGCTGGTTCAGTACCGGCAGCAGGCACTCCAATGCCACCATCGGCATCGGCGCAATCACAGCCACGGCGCAGCTCAGCCAGAACACGCATCAACGTCCCATCCGCCGACCAACGCCGGTGTCGGTTGTAGACGGTCCTCCAATTCCCATAGCAGGAAGGCAGATCACGCCACGGGCTGCCCGTCGGCGTCCGCCACAGGACACCATCGATCTGCGGCCGATGGTCCTGCCAGCGCCCACCCCGACAAGGCGCCCGATCCGGCAGCAGCGGTTCAAGTCGCTGCCACTCCTCATCAGCCAGGTCATGACGATCAACACACCTATGAACTACAGGACCATCCGCGTAAAGATCCACGGGACACGCGCTAGGTTTTCAGTTCGCTCGCTCGATCTGCACACCCACGTGGGAATCGGTCACACTCGCGACGGAAACCGACAACCCGCCGACCTCCGTGGCCGGCTGGCCGGCGGTCAACGAGAGCCGCTCACCGGAGACCTCAACGGTCGCCTGGTCACCCCGTACGCCGACCAGCCTGGCATCCACGCCGAGGACATCGACGCTGCCCTCGACCCCTCGGTCGAACGTGACCGTGCACTGGTCGAGCCCGCAGTCCGTTGAGGCACCTTCTGAGCTGCAGCCGACCAGCAGGCCGGCTCCGATAGTGAGGGCGGCGGTCACGCGGGCGGCCGTCGCAGTGGGTCGTGTGGGCGTAGGCGGCAGCTTTATCATGGGCACCAGGCTACGAAGTCGGCACGGGAGGTACGCATGCACCCAGCGTCGATGTGCTCTCGGCGTCACTGATAGCCGCGTGCTTGGAGACGGTAGAGCTCGGCGTAGTGCCCGTCGGCCGACATCAGCTCGGCGTGGGTGCCCATCTCCGACACCCGTCCGTGCCGGAGTACGACGACCAGGTCGGCGGCCGCGACGGTGGAGAACCGGTGCGTGACAAGGAGAGTGACTGCTCCGCGGCCGCCTGCCTGCCGTGCGGCTGCGGCGTAACGTTCGAACAACGCGTGCTCGGTCGCCGGATCGAGGGCGGCGGTGGGCTCGTCCAGGACCAGTAGCAGCGGATGCTGGCGCATCATGCCTCGAGCGATGGCCAGCCGCTGCCATTGTCCGCCTGACAGGTCCACCCCGTCCGGCCAGGTGGTTCCCAACCGGGTGGCGAGGCCGTCGGGCAACGCGGCCAGGAGATCCTCGCTTGCGCTGGCCCGCAAGGCGGTGTGCACTCGATCGTGGTCGCGTACGTAGGACAAGTCCCCCACGCCGACGGTCTCGAGGGCAGGGAACTCGAACCTCGCGTAGTCCTGGAACGCTCCCGAGGCACGCTCACGCCACGCGGCGAAAGCGATCGTGTTGAGGTCGGTCCCGTCGATGAGGATGCGGCCGGAGGTGGGCCGGTACATCCCGGTCAGCAGTTTGACGAGCGTGGACTTGCCGGCGCCGTTCTCACCGACCAAGGCGACGACCGCACCGGCGGGGAGGTCGAGTGAAACACCGTCGAGAGCGGTGACCTCGGACTCGGGGTAGTGGTAGGCCAGGTTCTCCGTCCGGATCCCGGAGACCAGCCGTGCGGGCGGTGGCTTGGTCCCGTGGTGCTCGGCGGCCACGCGGTTGTAGTAGTCCCGAAGCCAGACGAAGCGGTTGGTGGTACGCACCGTGTGGCTGATCATCCTGACCGACCATTGCAGCTGGTCGCCGACGTTCTGCAACCGTCCGACGAGCATGACTGCGAGGATCATGGCGTCGACGCTGAGCCGCCCGCTCCCCAGGTCGCGCAGCATCCACCCGAGCACGGTGGCCACCGCTGCGTAGAAGATGACGGTGTTGACCGCCTGGGCGGCGGCGTTCTTCCGACCGAGGGTGGTCATCGGCGCCCGCCACGCACCGACGGCCGCGCGCAGTCGCTGGTGGATCGGCTCGCGTAGGTCGAACACCCTGGTCTCGGCCGCGCCCGCCGACGTGGTGCCGAGATCGACCAGATGAGTGGTGAGCCGACCTGGCTCGGCGGACTGTTTCTCGGTGGCAGCCTGCCAACGGACCGACCACGTGGTGGTGAGCAGGTTGGGGAGTCCGGCTACGGCGAGGAGGAGCAGCCGCCAGTCCGCGGTCGACGCGAGGGCGATGGTGCCGCCGATGAACACCAGATTCCGCAGCGTGTTGAGCACGCTGTTCAGGGCGTCGCCCAGGGCGCCCTGCTGATCACGAAGCGCCTGGAGCTCGTCGAGGTAGCGGGCGGACTCCAGGTGGTCCAGGGTGGGGATGGCCGCCGTCATCCGGGCGATCTCACAGTCGAAGGCGAAGCCGACGCGTTCCCGCTGGTTGATCCGCGCGGTATTGCCCGCGAGCATCAGCATGAGCGTGACGCTCGTGACACCGCCGAACGCCGCCGTCGCGGCGATCATCCGGCCGACATCCTGGGTGGCGGCGCCGATGACGAACCAGGTCAGAAACAGCGGGTGCAAGGCCTGCAACCCGCTGCTCAGTGTCTCGAGGGATGCCACCGCCGTCTCCTGCGGACTGACGCGTACGGCCATCGACAGCACCAGCCACATCGACGTGAGGGTCTTTCGCAGCGCGCTCATCCGGCGGCCCCCGGCACAGCATCGCTACCCGCCGCGGCGAACCGGCTGGCCTGCAACGTGAACATCTGGGCGTACGCACCACCGGTGGCCATCAACTCGTCATGGGAACCGTCCTCCACGATCGCTCCGCGGTCACCGTCGGCCGCGCCGATGACGACGATCCGCTCCGCATGGCGTACGGACGACAGCCGGTGGCTCACCAGCAACGTCGTCATGCCACGCGTCACCTCCAGGAACCGGTCGAACAGCGCGGCCTCCGCCCTGACGTCCAGCGACGCTGTCGGCTCGTCGAGCACCAGCACACCGGCACCCGCCGCGAGGGACGCGAACGCCCGCGCCAGTGCCACCCGCTGCCACTGCCCGCCGGACAGGTCCGTCCCGTCGGCGTACTCCGGAGACAGCACGGTCTCCCAGCCCTGCTCCAGGCTGTCGAGGAGACCGACGGCTCCGGCGTCCGTGAGCGCCTGCTTAAAGGCGACGTCGTCGTGCAGTCGTGCTCGGGCGCCGAAACCGACGTTGTCCCGCAGCGGCAGGTGGTAGCGGACGAAGTCCTGGAAGATGACCGCGACGCGACTCCGGGCGAGGGGTTCGACCGCCGGGTCGCTGCCGTCGATGCGTACGCTGCCGTGGTCTGGCGGGTAGAGCCCGCACAGCAGTTTGATGAGGGTGGACTTGCCGGCACCGTTCACGCCGACGACTCCCACCGACTGGCCAGCGGGGATGTGCAGCGTCAGATCGCGGAACGCCGGCGCGTCGCGGGTCGGGTACGTGAAGCTCACGTCCACCAGCTCGATCGTTGCGGCCGCAGGCTTGGCGCGGTCAGGGACCATCGCCGACGCTGGCGCGGTGACGGCGCCCTCCTGTGCTGCTGGCGCTCGCGCGGCAGCCACTACGTCGGCCGGCACCTCGGGCG
>JBOHED010000855.1:0-7152 GCA_050700915.1 Actinopolymorphaceae bacterium
CCACCTGCGGAGGGGCGTCACCGGGGCGACCTGATCAGTGCGTTCGGCCGCGATCGCGGCGAGGATGCGGTCGAGCAGATCGTCGGAGAGGCCGTCGCTGCCGCGGGCGCTGGCGCTGCCGCCGTCGCTGCCGCCGTCGCTGCGGCCGTCGAGGTCGATGGCCATGGAGACGTCGAGGTCGATGGCCATGGAGACGTCGATGTCGCTGTCGACGACACCGGCGGACCTGGCGGTGGTGAGCATGGCCGCGACCTCGGCGAGGTCGGACAGCTCGGACCGGCAAGTGGCGCAGGACGCGAGGTGCCGCTCGATCGCACCGCGTTCCGGATCATCGACTCCGAGGGTGTAGGCGCCCAGGCGGGGCGCGTGGGTGCAGCTCATTGTGCGGTCACCCCCCGTTCCTCCAGGGCGAGACGTAACGCCCGGAGGGCGTAGTAGGAGCGGGATCGGACGGTTCCGGTCGGTATCCGCAGGACCTCTGCCGTGTCGGCCACCGAGCGGTCCCGGAAGTAGAGCTCGACGATGACGTCCCGGTGCGCGGCGGTGAGGGCGCGCAGCGCGTCGGCGACCTGCCAGGCGAGCAGGGCCCGATCGATGTCGTCCGGGCCCTGACCCCGGTCGAGCGCGTCGAGCACTGCCTCACCTGGCAGGTCCGTGGGGACCTCCCGCGGGCGCCGCCGGGCCGCCCGGTGCCCGTCGACGACGAGGTTGCGTGCGACCCGGAACAACCACGGACGGGCCGTTTCAGGCGTGAGGACACCTGCGTGACGCCAGGCGCGGAGCAGGGTCTCCTGCACGATGTCCTCCGCCTTGCGGAGATCACCGCCGACCAGTGCGCGGACGTAGCCGAGCAGGTTCTCGGCGTGTTCGTGGTAGAGGGCCCGGACCAGGGCCTCCTCCCGCGCCGCGAACTTCGTCATGCTGCTCACTACGTCGGTAGGTGATGCAGCGTTCAACTGGTCACCGTGAGGCCGTGCGGTACGCCGACGGTGGGAGTACGCCAGCGAGTGGGCCGGTGCTTCGGTTCAGCTGGTGCTTCGGGGTCAGCCGGTGCTTCGGGGCGGATGCGGATCGGCCACGGTGGCGCCGGCTCCGGACCCTGGCTGGCTTGCTGCCTCCTGCTCGGCTTCCGCCTCCCGCTCGTGCGCCGCCCTGGTCAAGGGGACGAGTGGCCGCGGCCGCAGCCGACGGTCCAGCTGGTGGACAACGCCCGCGAGCTGGGTGGCCGCGTTCTCGACCTCCTCGTAGGCCCGGTCGCGCTCAGTGATCGTGACGGCCAGGGCCAGGGCCGTCAGCGTGGACGACGCGTCCAGTGCCTGGATGGTGAGGAGGTCGGTGAGCTCGTCGCCGCCGGAGAAGGGACCGAAGCCTCCGACCGCGCCGTGGGCCACGACGATCGTGGTGATCAGCGCGGCCGCCGTGGCACCTCGCAGTTGGAATCGCACCGCTGCCCAGATGAGGACGGGAAACACCAGGAACAACAGTTCGGTGGAGCTGTGCACGGCGGCCAATGTCACCAGGGCGGCGGCTGCCAGCATGGCGCAGGCTTCGAGTACCCGGCCGACGTGGGGCCGTAGCCGCCATCGCACCCTGGCCGCCACCAGGATGAGCGGTGTGATGACGAGCACACTCATCACGGCACTCGTCCATCCCAGGAACCATCTGGTGAGAAAGGACGACGGCGATTCGGCACCGCTGAGGTAGAGGGCCGTGATCGAGATGGTCGAACTCACCAACGTTCCCACCAGGGCACCCAGGGATACCAGCGCAAGCATGTCGCGAAGTCGGTCGAACTCGATGCGGAACTTCACCAGGCGGAGGAGGGCACACGAAAGGACGAGACCCAGTGCCGCCGCGGCGCAGATCACCGCGGACAGAATCACCGGGCGGTCGAGAACGATGAGGTTGACGAGGAAGGAACCGAGCGCGATTCCTGGCCAGACCCGAAACCCCAGCAACAACAACGCGGCCAGCGCGACACCCGTCGGTGGCCACAGCGTGCGGAGGGTTCCGGGGCCGAATTCCTGCAGAATGCCGAGCAGCGCCGTCCCGAAATATGCGCCGGCCAGACCCACGATCAGTAGAAACGTGAGCGCATGATGTTTGAGCGCTCGTGGAGAAGTCACGATGGTTCATCGTACGCCTGGTGTGTGCGACAACTTTCTCGCGTTGCTTTCCCAAACGGACAAGAGAAACACCTGCCGATTTGGTGGGTGCCTGAATTCGGTGTCTCGGAAACATTCGTACCGAAACCGTTCGAGTGCGTACGGACGGAGAAAGGGAAATGCCTCTCGTCGGCACGCAGGGGACGGCAAGGTGGCGGTATGGACTGGTGGAACGCTCCCGACCCGGGCGTCCGGCGTGGCATCGGCATCGCCGCACTGGCCCTCAGCGTCGTGATCATCATGTTGATCGTCCAACTTATCGCCTCGTGGCGAAGCAACAAGAGTGCCCTGAAGCTGTTCGAACGGCAGTCGATCGAGCAACGGAACAACTGGCAGCAAATGGCGCAGGAGCGGCAACTACGGACGTTGCTGGCCGAGCGGCAGGAGGCGTACGCCAGGTTCATGAGTCTGGCGAACGAGTACGAACGGGTGACCACCGAACTCCGCGCGGCACAGCAGGAAGCCAGGAATGTCGGACGTCCGGGCGGGTTTCCCTCCCAGCGCAACGACCATGGTGGCCAGGACGGCGACGGCGCCGATCCCAGCGCCGTCACGACCGCCATGGCGACGACGGTGGCCACGTCGGCGACCGCGCGGCAGGCGCACCTTCGGGAAGACATGTCCCAGGCACGTGAGGTCGTCCGCCTGCTCGCTCCGTCCGACGTCAGGTTCGCGGCCGACCGATGGTTCATCGACCTCGTGCGCAACGACCCCGCGGGCGTGCAACGCGCGAAGAACGACTTCCTCACGCACGCGCGGGCCGACGTCGGGTCGGACAGTCCGCCACCGCCAGCCGCGCGCGACCACAAACGTCGCTGAGCGATCAGGTCGCGGCGGGCCGCCAGATCCGTAGCTCGGTGTCGGGTACCCGGGCGGCGAACGTCCCGGACGGCGACGCCCCGGCGAGCAGATCACGCAACTCCGTTTCGAACTCCGCCATCCGGTCGCCGAACAGATGCGGCGCCGACGCCGAGCGCGAGAAGGTGCCGGCCACCACCTCGTCGATCGTGCGGGTGAGGATCCGCGCGTCGGGGACGGGCACACATTCGGGCCCGACGAATCCGGCGCCGCGGAACACATCGTCCTCGTCGTCGGGTGAGCTCGTACGGATCGACTGGCCGGCCCGGGGGAGCGGGCCGAGGTACGTGTGGATCAACCGGGTGATCTCGTCGTACGGCACGACGAGTCCGGTCAGCCCGGTGAGCCCGTTGACGACTGCCGTGCGCCCGGTGTCGACATGGATCAGGACCCCGCCCGGATCGAGCATCGAACCGATGATGCTGGCGACCTTCGGCCGGTCCATCCAGTGGAACGACGCGCCGAACGTCACGACCCGGAAGCTGCCCAACCCGGCCGGGAGCTCCTCCGCGCGGCCGCGGACGAAGGTGACCCGGGTGACACCGCGCTCGCCGGCCAGCCGGGTCGCCTCGGCGATCATGCCGGGATCGGCGTCCAGGCCGACTGCCTCCGCGAAGAGGTCCGCGACCCGGAGCAGGATCGAGCCGGGACCGCAGCCGACGTCGAGCAGCCGGCCGGTGCCGTCGAGGTGCAGGGCCGCTCGCATCACGTCGGGGAGTCCGGGCGGGTAGGGCAGTCTTCCCCGGTCGTAGTAGCGCGCGGCTCCGGCGAACAGCGTCTCGTCCCACGTCCAGCTGGCGTTCACTGACGCGATGCTACGGGTACTCTCCTGCTCAGTCCTTGCGGCCGGTCATTGCCGTGGACAGACCAAGCCCGATCATGGAAAGGCCGCCGACGCCGCCGACCAACTCGATGCGTCGTGGCGAGCGCGCGAACCACGAACGTACGGCGCTCGCCGTGACCGCCCAGCCGCTGTCGGACACCAGCGCGATGAGGAACGGTACGACGCTCAGCAGGAGCATCTGGCTCGGGATGTGGCCGGACGGGCGGTCGACGAACTGCGGGAGAACAGCCGCGAACATGATGTACGACTTGGGGTTGGAAACGCCTACGACGAAGCCTTCTGAGGCCGATCGCACCAGGCCGCGGGGCGCGGCGCCAGGGCTACCGAGTTCCGTGGTGAGCCGGCGGCGATGTCTGATTGCCTGGATGCCGAGCCATCCGAGGTAAGCGGCACCGGCGTACTTCACCATCGTGAAGACGAGGGTCGAGCGTTCGACGAGGAGGCCGAGTCCGAGCGCGATGCACACCGCCACGACATAGAGACCGACGGCGTTGCCGGCGACCGAGGCGAGTGCGGTCCGGCGGCCGTGGGCCAGCGCACGGCCGATGACGAACAACACGCTCGGCCCGGGAATGACGATGATGATGAACGCCGCGACCGCGAAGGCGGCGAGTTTCTCCGGAGACACCATGTCCGGAGAGTACAGCGGAGCCTCACCCCTGACGGGCGGAGTTTCTACGTGCGGAGTCGGGAGTTGCGGAGAGGTTTTCCGTCGGCGGTGGTGGGTCGGGGTTTGGCGAGTGGTTCGAGGGCGGTGCGGAGCATGTCGGTGGTTACCGGGTCGAGTTTGCCGCGGAGGTGGACCCTGGCGCCGTAGGGGTCGTCGGTGAGGGAGAGGTCGCGTTGTCGGGCGGCTTTGGCTTCGTCGTCGGCCAGTTGCTGGTCGAGGTGGCGCCGGCGGTTTTGCCGAGGTCGCGGCTGTCGGCTTCGCGGACGGCGTTCAACGTCACCGCTGACACTTGTGCGGACAGCGGCGTTCAGGTCGGCGAGCACGTCGGGCAGTGACCACAGCAGTGCCTGGGACTCCTCGCCCAGCCGCTGTCTCATGCGAGACACCAGCAGTGACAGTGGATGCTGGGACGACACGCCACCGGCACATCGGGCTGGCGGGCGTCACCAGCGTCTGCGTCGGGGATGCCGACGCCGGTGGTGGCGGTGCCGCGGGTGGCCGTTTCCATGATCATGAAGAGAAATCGGCGCTATAGCCCCGAAAGCCTTGGCGCAGACCACCACCGGTCCAGGTTCTGTGTGTCGATCAGCCATTCGACGACACCGGTTACCGGTCGCGTGTCCCGTCTTGTTGATCCGCGAACACTTCCTGACCTCTGAACGCACTGGTCGCACAAAAGTATTGTGTCCCGTGCAGAAGGACAACAAGCTCGAGATCGGGCCAGGCGTCACCACTGTGTCGCTCGTCGCCGCGGACGGTCAACCCTCACTGGGACAAGGCCGCTGGGACAAGAGCAGGTGAGAGGGGCGGAAACTGTGAACGGACTGCTCGGGCGAGCTGTGCATGTCCTCGACGCACTCGGCAAGGCCGAGGCGGACCTGACGATTCGGCAGATCGCCAGTCGCGTCGAGTTGCCGAAGAGTTCAGTGCAACGACTGCTGCGCGGGTTGGTCGACACCGAGTTGGCGATCCAGGATCCGGCGACTCGCCGCTACCGGCTCGGACCGCGCACATTGGCGCTGGGTATGGCGTACCAACGCCGGATCAACGTGCGTGCGGTCGCGATGCCGCACATGGTCCGGCTGCGTGACCGGACCGGCCATACGGTTGGCCTTTCCATCCCGGTGGGCGAGGAGGTCATGCACATCGACCAGGTGGAGAGCACCGCCGAGTTGCGGCGTACGTTCGAGATCGGTCGGCCGTATCCGTTGTGGAGCGGGGCTCCCAGCCGCCTCGTGCTCGCTGGCATGGCCGACCAGGAGGTCGAACGCATCGCGCGGACACGTACG
Source organism: Actinopolymorphaceae bacterium (assembly GCA_050700915.1). GTDB lineage: Bacteria > Actinomycetota > Actinomycetes > Propionibacteriales > Actinopolymorphaceae > Thermasporomyces. The sequence continues at coordinate 5,827 of JBOHED010000855.1, forward strand.
CCTGGCGACGTCCTGCCGGTGCGGCCCCCGTTGCCGGTCGAACTCCTCCAGGCCGTACGCACGGCACGGGCGCGGGGGTACGCCGCTGCCTTCGAGGAGACGATCGTCGGCGTCAACACGCTCGCCGCTCCGGTGCGGAGCCAGTCCGAACAGGTGGTCGCCACGATCTCGGTGACCGGCCCGAGTGTACGGCTCAACCGGCCGGCGATGGACTCGATCCTCCCCGACCTGGTGGCCACCGCCCAGGCGGTCAGCGTCGAGATCGGCGGAAGGCAGGCGTTCCACGCCCGGGGACGCGCCCGCGCCCGGGCGGCGCACCGTTAATCCGTCAATCGACCCAGGTCCTCTCCCTGGTCCGACACGGTTCTCAGTCCGGCCAGCCGTTCGGTGAGGAATGCTCGCTCGGCTTCGTTCGTCGTCAGAGCCAATGCCTGGCGATATGCGTGGCGGGCTTCAGTCGTACGCCCTGATCGGCTCAGCAGGTCTGCCTTGACGGCCGGCAGGTACTGGTATCCCGCGAGCCTTCCCTCCCGCTCCAGCTTCTCGACTTCGGTGAGCGCGAACGCCGGTCCGGCGACCATCGCCAGCGGCACCGTCCGGTTCAGGGCCACCACGGGGGACGCCCAGACCTGCAGAAGCCTGTCGTACAAGGTCACGATCTGTGGCCAGTCGGTCGAGTCGTAGGAGGGTGCCTCGGCGTACAGAGAGGCGATTGCCGCCTGCAGCACATAGCGTCCAGCCTCCCCGCCGCGCAGAGCGGCCACGATCAGGTCGTGTGCCTGGGCGATCGCTTCCCGGTCCCACCGTGAACGGTCCTGCTCCTCCAACCTCAGCAGTCGGCCGTCGGCGTCCACCCGGGTGGCCCGTCGCGCATCGGTGGCCAGCAGCAGCGCGAGCAATCCACCGACCTCGCGCTCGTCCGGCATCAGCTCACGCAGCATCCTGGCCAGGTGCAGGGCACGTTCCACCAGCTCGGCGCGCACCAGGTCCGCGCCCGAGGGTGCGGTGTGTCCGGTGGTGAAGAGCAGCTGGATCACACCGAGCACCGACCGCAGCCGGTCCGGGAGCTCGGCCGAACGCGGTACGCGGTAAGGGATTCGGGCGCCGGTGATCTTCTTCTTCGCCCTGGTGATCCGCGCCGCCATGGTCGGCTCCGACACCAGGAAACCCCTTGCGATGTCCGGAGTCGGTACCCCGCACACCAGCCGAAGGGTCAGCGCCAGCTGGGCTTCCTGCGTGAGCGCCGGATGGCAACAGGTGAAGATCAGCCGCAGCCGTTCGTCCGGCACGGAGTCCTCCGGATTCTCGCGGTCTTCTCCGTACACC
>JBOHED010000856.1:0-6160 GCA_050700915.1 Actinopolymorphaceae bacterium
CCCAATGTCGGGATCGAGAACTCCATGGCCGCCTTCGCCAACGCGGTCGAGCTCGGTTACCGCTACCTCGAGACCGACGTCCACGCCACCGCCGACGGGGTGCTCGTCGCCTTCCACGACGACACCCTCGACCGGGTGACCGACCGCGCTGGCAAGATCGGCGACCTGCCGTACACGGAGGTGGCCAAGGCGCGGATCGGAGGTCGCGAGCCGATCCCCACCCTCGAGGAGGTGCTCGGCACCTGGCCGGAGATCCGCGTCAACATCGACGTGAAGGAGGAGAACGCGATCCGTCCGCTGGCCGAGGCCGTCGTCAAGACGGTCGCCCACGACCGGGTCTGCGTGTCGTCGTTCTCCGGTCACCGCGTCAAGGCCGTACGCCGACTGCTCGGCCCCCGGGTCGTCACCGGCCTCGCCCCTGTGGGCGTCGCGCTGCTCGCGCTTCCGCTCCCGCACGTCCTCACCCGGTTGCTGTTCTCCCACGCGCCCTGTGTCCAGGTCCCCATCGGCTACGCCGGCATCCGCCTGGTGACGCCCGCCTACGTCGAACGCGCACACGCTGTTGGCAAAAAGGTCCACGTCTGGACGATCGACGACGCCGACCAGATGAACACCCTTCTCGACATGGGCGTCGACGGACTCATCACCGACCGGATCGACATCCTGCGTGACGTTCTCACCGCCCGCGGGCAATGGGCAGAATGAGCGATTCCATGGCGACCACACCGGTGTCCTACCCGGACGAGGTCGAACGCCGTCGCGAGCAGCGGGCGTGGTACTTCTACGACTGGGCGAACTCCGCCTACGTCACCACCGTCCTCACGGTTTTGTTCAGTCCCTACCTCGCGTCGGTCGCCGAGGCCGCAGCCTGTGGCGCACCGGGCACCCCCGAGCGGCCGTGCACCGTGGACCTCCGGTTGCTCGGCGTCCCGATCTCGCCGGGCTCGCTACCGCTGTACGTCATCACGGCGACCACACTCCTGTCCGCCTTCGCGCTGCCGATCGTCGGCGCGATCGCCGACCGGTCGCACCACAAGAAGCGGCTCCTCGGCGGCTTCGCCTGGCTCGGCGCCGCGGCCGCCGCATCGATGGTGTTCGTCGCCGGGACCAACTGGCAGCTCGGGGTGCTTCTGCTGTTCGTCGGCAACCTGTGTCTCGCGTCGTCGATCGTCGTGTACGACGCGATCCTGTGCGACATCGCCACTCCCGACGAACGCGACCGCGTCTCGTCACGCGGCTGGGCACTCGGCTACCTGGGCGGCGGCCTGCTCCTCGTGATCAACCTCGCGCTGGTCCAGGGGCACGCGATCCTCGGCCTCTCCACGACCTCGGCCGTCCGCCTCAGCCTGTTGTCGGCCGGGCTGTGGTGGGCGGGGTTCACGTTCGTACCCTTCCTGCGGTTGCGGGACCGGCCGCCGATCTCGGTCATCCCCGAACCAGGAGGGCTCACCCGCCAGAGTCTTGGCCAGCTCTTCACCACGCTTCGCGGGGCGCGGGCCTACCCCATGACCCTGCTCTTCCTCGTGGCGTATCTCTTCTTCAACGACGGCGTACAGACCGTCATCTACGCGTCGTCCATCTACAGCGCCAGCCAACTCGGCCTCGGCCAGAGTGTGCTCATCGCCACGATCCTGCTCGTGCAGTTCGTGGCCTTCGGGGGTGCGCTGCTGTTCGGCCGCCTCGCTGCACGCTGGGGTGCACGACGTTGCATCCTCTTCGCGTTGTGGATCTGGGTCGCCGTCGTGGTGGCCGCGTTCTTCCTGCCCGTACGACAGGTCGCTCCCGTGCTGGTCCTGGGCATCTTCATCGGCATCGTCCTCGGCGGCACCCAGGCGCTGTCCAGGTCGCTCTACAGCCAGTTCGTGCCCAAGGGAAGGGAGGCGGAGTACTTCAGCCTGTACCAAGCGTGCGAACGCGGCACCAGCTGGCTCGGCACCCTGGTCTTCGGGCTCGTCCACCAGCTCACCCACTCGTACCGGCCGGCGATCATCGCACTGGTGTTCTTCTTCGTCGTCGGCTTCGTCCTGCTGCTCAAGGTCGACCCACGGCGGGCGGTCAGGGACGCCGGCAACGATCTTCCCAGGGTCATCTGAGGCCGTCGTCGAGCGTGGCGATGTAGGCGATCGCACGCAGTCACGCTACGGTCATAGGCGCTACTACCAGTAAGGCACGGGGAGCGCTGCGGTTCGCCGGATCAGGTGCGGGGAATCCTGCCCGGGGGGCCAGACGTTAGGCCCATTGAGGCCGCAAAGCGACGATCAGCCGTGGCCGATCCGCGGCGATCAAGCCGCAGAGCGACGATCACCGCGATCCATCTGCGGCGATCGGCCATAACAACGATGGAGGGGGATGGAGAGCTTATGTCGGAGCGTGCACTACGAGGCTCCCGGCTTGGCGCGGCGAGCTATGAGGATGATCGGGAGATTGCCCCGGCGCCACGCCAACTGGTCGCGTACGACTGCCCGCATTCCCACCACTTCGAGTTGCCTCTCGCCGCCGACGCCGATGTCCCCCCGGTGTGGGAGTGTCCGCGTTGCGGAGGAGAGGCCATCAGGGTCGATGGCGACCGGCCCGAACCCAAGCATGTGAAGCCACCGCGGACACACTGGGACATGCTGCTCGAACGCCGCAGCATCGACGAACTCGAGGTCCTGCTGTCCGAACGCCTCGAACTCCTGCGTTCGGGTCAGATCGGACCGGATCACCTGCACCGGGAAGAGTCCAGCAAGGCATCGAAGCCCAAGGCACCGCGCCAGCGCCGTCGCACCGCCTGACGATCCCCTCGCTCGAGCCGCGTCACCTCCGGGTGTCGCGGCTCGGTCATGTCCGCCTGCTGCGCGTCGCCGGTTCGCTCGACCGACCGCTCAGGGCCGGTCGTCCCGGTCGACGACCTCACCCGGGATCGTCACACCCTGGTCCCCCGGCTTCGGCCGCCCGGGTGGGTACTGCATCCCGGGCATCCCGCGCATACCGCCGAGGTGACCACCGCCCAGATGACCACCGCGCTGGACCTGGCGGGCAAGCTGGCGGCCGAGCAGCCAGGTGGCCGCGCGCCGGGCGAAGGGCCGGGTCGGCGGCATGATCAGGAAGAGCCCCGCGACGTCGGAGACGAACCCTGGCGTCAACATGAGGACACCGCCGACGAGGATCAGGCCACCGTCGAGCAGCTCCCGGTTGGGGATCCTGCCCGTCGACGTCGCTTCGGTCAACGCCCGCCACGCCCGGCGACCTTCGCGCCGGATCAGCCAGGAGCCGAGCACGCTGACGGCGATCAGGGCCGCGATCGTCCACCAGGCACCGATGACCTGGCCGACCTGGATGAGAACGTAGATCTCCAGCAGGGGAACGGCGATGAACGCCGCCAGAAGAAGGAGCCGGATCCGCATCAGATGCCCGCCCTTCGCTTTCCCGAGACCAGCTCGCGCACCTGGCGCAGGCGGTGGCGCAGGCCCCATGCGGTGACCCGGCGGAACGACTCGACGAAGACGCCGCGGTCCATCTTGGACGTTCCGTACTCCCGCTCGAAGAACACGATCGGCACCTCGCTCACCCGGAAATTGGCCCGGTAGGCCCGCCACGCCAGGTCGATCTGGAAGCAGTAGCCCTGCGAAGCGACGTGGTCGAGATCAATTCCCTGCAGGGTAGCTCGGCGGAAGACCCGGAACCCCGAGGTCGCGTCCCGGAGCGCCAGACCCAGCGCCAGTCGGGCGTAGATGTTGCCGGACCGGGAGAGCAGCTGCCGGCCACGCGACCAGTTCTCGATCCGCCCGCCCGGCACCCAACGGGAACCGATCACCAGGTCGGCGTCATGCAGGGCCCGGAGGAGGCCCGGAAGTGCCTCGGGCTGGTGGGAACCGTCGGAATCCATCTCACACAGGACGTCGTAGCCGTGATCGAGTCCCCACCGGAAACTCTCCAGGTAGGCCGAACCGAGGCCCTCCTTCCGGGTGCGGTGCAGGACGCGAAGATGATCATCGGTCGAGGCCAGGCGGTCGGCGAGTTGGCCGGTGCCGTCCGGTGAGGCGTCGTCGGCGATCAGCACTTCCACCTCCGGAGCGGCCGTACGAAGGCGCTTGACGATCCGCTCGAGGTTGTCGATCTCGTTGTAGGTGGGCAGCACGACCAGGATCCGGCCGAGGTCGGCGTACGGCTGCTCAATTGCCTCGCTCATCGGTCCCCCTCGGCGTCGCCCCCTGAGCGGGCGCCGTCTGCCACGCTGTCCGCCGCGACCGGCGGATGCGTACGACGGCGACCACCATGGCCCCAAGGCCGACGATAGCGGCCAACCGCTCGGGACCAGGGCCCAAGCGTGCAGCCAGGGTGGGGCTGGTTCGCAGCGGAACCTGTTCGACGTAGGTCTGCCGGGTGGCCTCCCGCGACCGGGCGACCACGGTGCCGTCCGGCGAGATCACCCCGCTGATGCCACTCGGTGATGCGACCAGGGTCGCCTTGCCGTACTCGATCGACCTCAGTCGGGTGATCGCGAACTGCTGCTGCGGCTGCCCGGTGCCGAGGTAGGTGGAGTTGTTGGTCTGGACCACCAGCATCTGCGAGTCGCCGCGCGCGACCTCGCCCACGATGCCGTCGTAGGCGATCTCGAAGCAGATGACTTCGGCGATGTCGTAGCCGGCGATCTTCATCAGGCCGGGTTCACTGCCGGCGAAGGTGTCGCGCCCGACCAGTTGGAGGCGATCGATGTAGGGCAGGAGGAGCTGACGGAAGGGGATGTACTCCCCGAAGGGCACCGGATGCTGCTTGACGTAGGTCTGTCCCGGACCGGTGTCCGGGTCCCACACCACTCCGGTCGTCCGCCGGTAGTGCTCGCCAGGCCCGTTGAGCACCGCACCGACCAGAACGGGAACGTCCGCGGCGGCGACGGCCTGCTCGACGATGGCGCGGGTCTCGGGGTCGGCGAAGGGGTCGATGTCGGTGGAGTTCTCCGGCCACACGACGAACTCCGGCTTCGGTACCTTTCCGGCAGCAACGTCGCGCATGAGCTCTTCGGTCGCTTCGAGGTGGTTTCGGGTGACCGTCCTGGCGCGGCCGAGGAACTCCATTCCGCGGGCGGGCACGTTGCCCTGCACGACCGCGACGACGGCCGAACCCTGTCCGGCGGTCGGCAACGGGACGAGGAGTCCGCCGAGAGCCAGCGCCACCGCCGCGACCGCTGCACCAGCGCGGGTCGGGACCCGGCTTGCCCGCGCCACGGCGGCCCAGGCCAGCAGATTGCCCGCCAGAGCCACCAGGAACGAGACGAACGCGACGCCGCCGAGGCTTGCGTACGCCGCCATCGGGGTGCTGTCCAGGGCGAAGGCCAGGCGCCCCCAAGGGAACCCGCCCAGGGGGACGGTTCCACGGGCGAGCTCGACACCGACCCACAGCGCGGCAACCCAGACCGGCCAGCCGCGCAGGCGGGTCACCAGGACGATGCCGGCGCCCAGGCCGGCCATGAACACCGCCTGGATCAGGGTGAGGGCGACCCACCCGTCGACACCGATCACCCGAATCCACTGGAGCAGCACGGCGAAGAACCCGACGCCGAAGCCGAGGCCCACGAGCGCGCCGGTGCGTACCCGCAGTCCCTTGCAGGCCAGGGTCAGTGCGCCCACCGCGAAGGGGGTGATCCACGCCCAACCGAGCGGCGGGAACGCGACCGCGAGCGCCGCGCCGGAAGCGGTGGCGATCAGGAGCCGGAGCCAGGGAGCGACCACCGTGGTCGGCTCGCTCTTGGGAGTGCTCGTGGTGGTGGTGGGACCTGCGGCACCACCGCCCGTCGAAGCCTCGACGAGACCGTCCTCGACCCTCAACGCCACCGCCCTTTCCTTTAGAAGGTGTCCCCGCGGACCGTACAACGCGCGGGCGCCCGGGCGGGTGCCCGCGGGTGACCCCTCAGGGTCGTCTTGCCCGGGCTCGGCGTCCAATGATCGCACCAATCGGAGAAACCGCGAACGGGTGATCGACTGACCTGGGGCCGGCAGAAGGGGCAGAAAGCTGAAAGGGCCAGATAAGACGGAACGGCCCGCTCACCCTTCGGACCGACCCGCGACGCGTAGGCTGCGCGCCATGAGCCGTTGTCTACTGGGCAGCGGACCGTTCCGTGGCCACCCCACCGCACGGGCCGTAGGCCTCGGGCATTCGCGTGGCACGAGAACTGGCTACG
>JBOHED010000857.1:0-3062 GCA_050700915.1 Actinopolymorphaceae bacterium
ATCCCGACCGGACATCGACCACCACCGCGATCTTGGCGACCGAACGCTCGCCGTCGGCGACCAGCTTCACGATCGTCGGCAGGAGTTCGGGCGGGAGGTTGTCGATGTCGAACCACCCCAGGTCCTCAAGCACGTCGGCGGCCGAGCTGCGACCCGCCCCGGACATGCCGGACACGAGGACCAGCTCAGGTGGACGTGTCGCCATGGCCAACTCCCTGCCGGTGATCCTCGTGCGTCATCATGCCGTCATTGTCCCCCGCCGCGGGCGACGGGTCCGGATCATCGTCGAGAATCTCGCCAGTCGCCGTGTTGATCGCGGGCCGGCGGCCGGCGCCGCCCCCGGCGCGCTCCTCGGTCAACGCGTCGACCACCGCGGTGGCCGTCCGCGCACCGATGCCGGGGACCTCCGCGATCTCCTCCACGGTGGCCGCGCGGAGGCGCTTCAGGGAACCGAACGTCCGCATCAGCGCCTTGCGCCGGGTCTCACCCAGCCCCGGAACGCCGTCGAGCAGGCTCTCGACCATCGACTTCGACCGCTTCTGCCGGTGGAACGTGATCGCGAACCGGTGCGCCTCGTCGCGGACCCGCTGCAGCAGATACAAACCCTCGCTCGTCCGCGGCATGATCACCGGTTCCTCCTGTGCCGGCCGCCATACCTCCTCGAGCCGCTTGGCCAGGCCGCACACGGGTACGTCGTCGATCCCGAGCTCGTCGAGTGCCCGCTGCGCCGCCGCGACCTGGGGCGGTCCGCCGTCGACGACGACGAGCCCTGGGGCGTAGGCGAACCTGCGCCGGCGGCCGGTCTCGGGGTCGACGGCGGCGGGGCCCTGCTCGTCGTGACCGTTCTCCCCGACCTCGCCGGTCTCGGAACGCTCGTCGATGTAGCGCTGGAACCTCCGTGCGATGACCTCGTGGATGGACGCGACGTCGTTGGACCCGCGTGGTCCGTCGGCGTCGGCGTCGCCGCCGCCCAGGACCTTGCCCCTGCTCTTGATGATGAACCTGCGGTAGTCGCTCTTGCGGGCGAGGCCGTCCTCGAAGACCACCATCGACGCCACGACGTCGGCGCCCTGCAGGTTGGAGACGTCGTAGCACTCGATGCGCAGCGGTGCCTCTTCCATGCCGAGTGCTTCCTGGATCTCCTCCAGCGCCTTGCTCCTGGTCGTGAGATCGCTCGCCCGCTTGGTCTTGTGCAGGCCCAACGCCTGGTGGGCGTTGCGCGCCACGGTCTCCAGCAGCGCCTTCTTGTCCCCGCGCTGCGGGACGCGCAGGTCGACCCGCGCGTGCCGGCGTTCGGTGAGCCAGGTCGTGAGTGCGTCGACGTCGTCGGGTACTGCGGGTACGAGGACCTCGCGCGGGACGGCCTCCGCGGACTCCGCGCCGTAGAGCTGGGTGAGCAGGCGTTCGACCAGCTCACCGGTGCCGGCGTCGTCGGTCTTGTCGGCGACCCAGCCGCGTTGGCCGCGGATCCTGCCGCCCCTGACATGGAAGATCTGGACGGCGACCTCGAGCTGGTCCTCCGACAGCGCGATCACGTCGGCGTCGGTGCCGTCCGGCAGGACGACGGCGTTCTTCTCCAGGGCGCGTTCGAGCGCCTTGAGGTCGTCGCGCAGCCGCGCCGCCCGCTCGAACTCCAACTCGTCCGACGCTTGCTTCATGTCGCGTTCGACCCGCTTGATGTACGGCGCGTAATGGCCCGCCATGAAGTCGCAGAAGTCGTCGACGATCGCGCGGTGCTCCTCCGCGGTCACCCGGCCGACGCAGGGAGCCGAACACTTGCCGATGTAGCCGAGCAGGCACGGGCGACCGATCTGGTGGGCGCGTTTGAACACACCTTTCGAACACGTGCGGGCCGGGAACACCCGCAGCAACAGGTCGAGCGTCTCCCGGATCGCCCACGCATGCGCATAGGGGCCGAAGTAGCGGACGCCCCGGCGCTTCGTACCGCGCATCACCTGCAGGCGCGGGAACTCCTCGTCGAGGGTCACCGCCAGCCAGGGATAGCTCTTGTCGTCGCGGTACTTGATGTTGAAGCGCGGATCGAACTCCTTGATCCAGGCGTACTCCAGCTGGAGCGCCTCGACCTCGTTGTTGACGACCGTCCAGTCGACCTTGGCGGCGGTCTGCACCATCGCCTGCGTGCGCGGGTGAAGTGCGGCGAGATCCTGGAAGTACGAACCGAGCCGGGAACGCAGGGTCTTGGCCTTGCCGACATAGACGACCCGCCCCCGGCTGTCGGAAAAACGGTAGACGCCGGGCGCGTCGGGAACGGAGCCGGGAGCCGGTCGATAGGTCGCGGGATCTGCCACTTGTCCGAGCGTAGACGCCCCCACCCCCTCCGGGGCGCCGCCACCCTCCGGTGATCATGAAACTTCACCGGGCTCTGACCCCGCGGAGTCTTCATGATCACGCCGACGATGGCGCTACCGGAGGTCTGGCGGTGTCAGGCGAGCATGATCGAGTCGCCGTCGACCGTCACTTCCTTCGCCTCCAGCGGCGCGGTCGCCGGGCCATTGGTCACGCTCCCGTCCTCGGCACTGAACTTGCTGCCGTGGCACGGACAGGTGATCGTCCCGTCCGCGACGTCCTTCACCGGGCACCCCTTGTGCGTGCAGAGAGCGCTGAACGCCCTGAACTCCCCGGCGGCAGGCTGCGTCACCACGATCTTCTGGTCGGCGAGGACGACGCCACCTCCGACGGGAACGTCCGCCGTCTTCGCCAGCGCCTCGCCACCGGCGGCAGGATCCTCCTCAGCCGGCGGATCCTCGGCCGGTTCCTCGTCTTCCGGCGGGTCGTCCGCGGGCGCACCGTCGGCGGGCGGCTCCTCTTCGGTCTGCCCGCCACCTCCGCAGGCGGCGAGCACCGGGACGGCTGCTCCGGCGACGGCGACGCCACTCAGGACCCGGCGGCGGGTCATGGCGGGCAGCTCGTCGGTGAGCGGGGTCGGGGGCATCGAAGTCCGGGCCTGCGGGTCGGCGATCTCCACGTGGGTCTCCCGTCGAAAGGGTTTAGTACCTGCTCTGACCCCTAACGACGGCTCAGAGTCCCAGTCGGTTCAGCTC
>JBOHED010000858.1:0-2894 GCA_050700915.1 Actinopolymorphaceae bacterium
ACGTCTCCGCCCTGGTCCCGACGGTCGACGAGGCGTTCCGGCTCGCGGGCACGGCCCATCGGGGTCCGGCGTTCGTCGACATCTCGATGGACCAGCTCTACTCGCGGACGACGGCCGAGATCCCGCCGGTGGGACAGGGCGAGGCGCCGGCCGCCACTGAGGTCGATCCCGAGGCGCTCGTGGAGATCGCCGCACTCCTCGCCGGCGCCGAGCGGCCCGTCCTGGTCATCGGTTCCGACGTGTGGCTCGGCTGGGCAGAGGCGGCTGCCCTCGGCCTCGTTGACACGCTCGGGATTCCCGTCGTCGTCAACGGCATGGGCCGCGGCGTGCTGCCGCCGACTCACCCGCTCGGTGTCGCCAAGGCGCGTTCGCTCGCGTTCGGGCAGTGCGATCTGGCCGTCGTCGTGGGGGCGCCGCTGGACTTCCGGCTCGGTTACGGTGCGTTCGGTGGGCGGGACGGTGCACCGGCCGCGGCGGTGGTCCATGTCGGCGACGCACCGGAGCAGGTGGCGACCCATCTTCCACTGGCTGCCGCGGCGTCCGGCGACCTCGGCGGCCTCCTGACCGGCCTGGCCGAGGCGTGGACGCAGGTGCTCCGGCACCCCGACTGGTCGTCCTGGCTCGCCGACCTGCGGGCAGGCGTACGCGCGGCGCGGGAACGCGACGCCGAACTGCTCGCCGCCTCCGACGATCCGATCCACCCTGCCCGCATCTATGGCGAGCTGCTGCCCCTGCTCGCCGACGATGCCGTGATCGTGGGCGACGGTGGTGACTTCGTGTCGTTCGCGGGGAGGTACGTCGAACCGGGCCTGCCGGGACGCTGGCTCGATCCAGGGCCGTTCGGCTGCCTGGGTGCGGGCCTCGGGGCGGCGATGGCGGCACGGATCGTCCATCCGTCGGCGCAGGTGGTGGCGTTGCTCGGCGACGGCGCCGCAGGCATGTCCCTCTTCGACGTCGACACCCTGGTCCGGCACCGGTTGCCCGTGGTCATGGTGGTCGGCAACAACGGCTGCTGGGGCCTGGAGAAACATCCGATGCGGATGCTGTACGGCTACGACGTCGCGACCGACCTGCAGCCCGCGACGGCGTACGACACGATCGTGTCCGCACTCGGCGGAGCCGGCGAGACCGTACGCAGGCCCGAGCAGATCGGTCCGGCGCTCCGCAGGGCGTTCGTCGCCGGCGTTCCGTACCTCGTCAACATCCTCACCGATCCGGAGATCCCCTACCCGCGTTCGACGTTCGGCGTCTGAAAATGATCACGCAGGTGAGCTTTCTGGTCCGAGACGCCCGGCCGGTGGACTACGCCGGCATCGCCCAACTCCTCCGGGACACCTACGGGGGCGAAGGTCTGGTCGGCCCTGCGTACCTTCCCCACCTCGATGACACCGCCGCGCGCGCCGACGACACCGGAGCCGCCGTCATCGTCGCCGTCGAGCCTGGCACCGGCGACCTGCTCGGTACCGCCACCCTCGCCCTGTCCGGCGCCGGTTACAGCTCCGCGACCACCGACGGCGAGGCGACGCTCCGGATGCTCGCCGTCGCCAAGGCCGCGCGCCGCCGCCGGATCGGCACTTCACTCGTCGCCGAGTGCGTCGCCCGGGCCCGCCTCGACGGCGCCACGGTGCTCGGGCTCCACACCACGGACGCGATGGGGCCGGCCCACCGGCTCTACGCGGCGTCCGGGTTCGTGCGTACGCCTGAACTCGACACCCTGGCCCGCTCGGGAGACATGCTCCGCGCCTACCGCCGCCCGCTCGAGCCCTGGCCCCGGATCCGCGTCGCCGAACCCGGCGAACACGCCGCCACCGGCGAACTCAGCGTCGCGGCCTACGTCGGCGGCGGCCTCATCCCCGCCGACGACCCCTACGTGGAGCACCTCAGGGACGCCAAACGCCGCGCTACGGAGGCGGAACTCCTCGTCGCGGTCGACCCGACAGACGGGTTGCTCGGAACCGTGACCTACTGCCCGCGAGGTTCGACGCATCGTGAGATCGGCCGCGAGGACGAGGGCGAGTTCCGGATGCTCGCCGTGTCGCCACAGGTCCATGGTCGCGGCATCGGGGAGGCGTTGGTCCGCAGCTGCCTACGCCGCGCACGGGCAGAAGGCATGCGCGGGATCGCGTTGTCCTCCTCGACCACGATGCACGTGGCGCACCGGCTCTACGAACGCCTCGGGTTCGCCCGCGATCCGCACCGTGACTGGAGACCGGTCCCCACCATGTCGCTCCTGGCGTACGCCCGGGAGATCTGAGCCCGGGGCTCTCGCCGGACGCGCGGCCAGGTGGGCCGGCAGCGGCGTACGGAGGTCGGTGGGAACCTCGGAGGCGGAGTCAGTCGAGGATGACGAGCACGTCGCCTTCCTGGACGACCTCACCCGTCTTCACCGTGACCTCACGGACGACACCGGGGCCTTCGGCGACCACCGGGATCTCCATCTTCATCGACTCGAGCACCAGGAGTACCGCACCGGCCTGGACGGAGTCACCCGGCCGTACGCCGACCTCGAACACGTTCGCCACCATGTCAGCGCGGACCTGCTCGGCCACGACCACTCCTTCCGTCGCCTCGCTCGCCATCCAATCACGCCACGCCGGGACACGGTGCCCTCGGCCGCGCCGGCCATCAGGGCCAGGTGGTACGAACGGCGCTCAGCGCGGGATGGCACCGGACCGGCCGAGAACGCGCGCGAGTACGGCCACCACCTTCGGGTCGTACTCGTAGGCCATTCCCAACCGGAGACTCTCGAGCGCCTCGAGTCGGGCGTCCTCGCTCGTGGCGGTTCCCACCAGGTCGTCGTACGCGTTGACCACCTTGATGATCCGACTCTCCCGGGGGATCTCGGTGTCATCGCGCACGTGTGGCCGCCGGTACGGCTCGGCCTGGGCCTCCAC
>JBOHED010000859.1:0-3854 GCA_050700915.1 Actinopolymorphaceae bacterium
GCGCGGAAGTGGCTGAGGTAGGCCGCCTGGTCCGCCGGCGTCCCCCGCCGCGGCAGGGTCTGCCGGTTGGCCGGCGTGGACAGTCCGGTGCCGCGCTGGTCCAGCAACACGACGCGGTAGTCCTTCAACGCCCGCTCGAGCCAGCCCGACCGGGAGACCGGGCGCGGACCCTTCCCACCCGGACCGCCCTGGAGGAACACGAGACGGGGCAGCGACTCGGCATTGGGCTGGGTGGTGTCGACGACCTCGCGCGCATAGAGCTGGATCTGCTCCCCGTCGGGCCGCCCATGGTCCAGCGGCACGTCCACGACGTACTCCGTGCAGTCGAGGCCGCGCTGGCGATAGGTACGGGTGGTGTGCATGTCGTCTTCCTCGCTGAGGTCGCCGTTCACCAGAGCTTGCTGCCGTCGAGCATCTCCCGCGTGGAGTCCGCGTGCCCACAGTGGTGGGCCGTCTCCTCGATGAGATGGAGCAGCACCCAACGAAGGTCCAGGCCGGGGACGGGTTCCCGACCACCGAGGCACGGCGCGTCGAGACCCGGTGCGCCACGGACGGTCGCGTCGGTGCGGATGGCACGCTCCTGGTACGCCGCGACCACCTCCGCCAGCGTGTGGTCGACTGTCGGCACGAACTCCTCCTCCGACCGGGACACCTCCTGGCAGAGATAGCGACCGTCGATCCAGCGCCACTCGACATGAGTGAGGTGGTTGAGCACACCCATGACGGGGATCAGCCTGCCGGCGGGCGTCCAGCGGGCCTGTTCGTCGGACAGTCCCTCGGCGGTCTTGACCACCTTGGCGCGCTCACCGCGCAGGAACCCGAGCAGCACCTCGCGCTCGCCGGAACGGGGATCAGGGTCAAGGGTCAGGTTGCTCATCGGCGGCCTCCCGGTTCTCGACGCAAGCCACGGCGTGACCCGGAGAGGGTCACCGGCCGGCGTGTCCTGTGCTGTCGGTTATATCGGCCGGCTCCCCCAGCGCTCCACCGGCCGCGCCGGCCCGCACCTGCCTGCGACGTACGTACGAAAAGATCGTTCCAGCTGTCGTCAAAGGGCGGCGTCGTCCGCTTGGATGTCCGACATGACTCTTCGGTGGGAGCCGCTCGGCCGCGCGCGCGGTCGGGTCGTACTCCTGCACGGCGAGCTGTCGCACGCCGCGACCTGGTGGCGGATCGGGCCTGCCCTCGCCGACCTCGGCTGGGCCGTCACCGCTCTCGACCTGCCGGGCCACGGCAAGCAGCCGCGCGTCAACCGACCGTTGCACATGCCGGCCATGGTCCAAGGCGTTTCCGAACGCTTCCCCGGCCAGGTCGACGTCCTGGTGGGTCACGGACTGGGCGCCATCGTCGCCCTGGTTCTGGCCAGCCGGTACGTCGACCTGACCGACGCGCTGGTGCTCGAGGAACCACCGGGTGCCCGATCCGAGGACCGCGAGGCCCTGGCGGACACGATCGCCGCCGACTCCGCGCTCGTCCACTCCAGCCGCGACGAACTCGCCCAGCGACTCCGCCGCACCAACCCGCGCTGGTCATCCGAGGACGTCGAAGCCGCCGTCGCCGGCATGGCAGCGGCCGACGTCCCCGCGATCCTCGCCGGACTCCGGGCGCCGAGCCCGTGGGACCTGCCGACCTTGGTCGCGACCCTGCGTGCCCAGGCCCTGGTGTTGGCCGCACCGGACGAACCAGACCTCCTCGGCGGAGGCGGGTCGAGTGCGTTGCGCGGCATCGACCGGCTCGCCGTCGAGCGCGCACTCCCCGCCGAACGCTTCACCGTCCTGCCCGGCGGTCGTCATCTGCACCGCGATGTGCCCGACCTGTGGGTCAAGGCGTTCGGGGAGTTCGCGGACGCGGTGCACCCGGTCAGGGACTACCGGATCCCTTGAGCACCATCACGCGCAGGACTCTCCCGCCCACGGTTCGGGTCGGCGGTCAGCGGTCAGCGGTCGGCGGTCAGCGCGAGGCGCCGTGGGAACGGGCACGCAACGCCGTGAGAACCGCCGACCGGCCGACACCGGTGAGCTCGCTTTCCGACGTCCGGCGATCGAGCAGGAAGCCGAGCGCCAGTCCGCGGCGGAACCACCCGAGGAGGACCTCATAGGTCGCCTCGGCGGGTACGCCCTCGCCACGGCGACCCCGGAACTCCGGCGCCACCGCCTCGTGCGCGAGCGCGTGGACGTCGTCGAACGGGCAGGACCCGCGGAGCATCACCGCCGCCGCGATCTCACCCACCCTGATCTCGAACGGAGCGGCCCCCAGCCACGCGACCGCCGAAGCCGCCCACAGCCGGCCGGGTTCCTCGCGGAGCGAGCGGCACCGGACGGACGGCCGGAGCTGCTCACGGCGCTTGGTGAGCAGCTTGTGATCACACAGCAGCTCGTGCAGTACGAGCAGCTGCGGAAGGTCGGACTCTCTCGTCGCGCGATAGGGCGGCGGGCTCCACTCGAAGCGCTCGTCGGCGGCCTTGACGATCGCCGGCGGCAGATAGCCGCGCTGGGTGAGGCGTACGCCCGGACCGATCTGGTCCAGCAGCCACACCAGTGGCGCCGGCTCGCCGTCCGGTACGGCTACCGGGTCCCGCAGGAGCGGCTCGATCTCGCCGAGGATGACGCACCGGGCCGGCGGACCCGCCGTCGACCACAGCTCCCGGCGGAACGCGTACATCACGTCGAGCGGCCGCTCGCCGTCGAACAACCGGGCCGGCGTGGTCAGCCACCGCTCGGTCAGGGCCCGCTGCCGCTGCCGCCAGCCGCCCGTCCCCGGAACGTAGTCGCCGGCCACCACAGCGGCCTCGAGCACCCGCCGGAGCTCGTCGTAGGCATGCGTCTCCGGCCCTTTGCGCTCGGACCCCCACTCCAGCAGGTCGGTGTCCGGCGGAACCGTGCCCGTCCTGACGTCAGCCGCCTCGGCAGCGAGGGCGCCGTCCTCGGCTGAGCGGGCGTGGGCCACGAGGATCTCCCGGGTCTCCTCCGAGCGCGCCAGGACCGCCAGCGTGGGCCGCCCGGCGAGGTCGAGAACCTGCGCGGCCGCCTCGGCCACCTGCGGCCACTGGGCAGGCGGGACCGTCCATCTCGTGGGGAGGTCGAGCCAGAGCAACCGCTGGACGTCGGCCTGACCGAGCTCGCTGAACTCCATCGCGTCGCCGACCAGCCAGTCGACCACCAGGCGGGCATGGCCCACCAGCTCGGCTGGCAGGCGCGCCAAGAGCAAGTCGTGCCGACCCATGAGCTCGGTGTGCTCCTTCCTGGTCCTGTCCTGTGCCGTCTTGTGCCCGGTTTCGGGGGCGACGCCCACCAAGGATCACACAGAGCCCGGTGGCGTCCAATCCCCGCAGACCACGTGGGGCGTGAGCCGTCGACGCGTTGACCCCAGGTTGTGGAAAAAGCTCACCATCGGGTACGGAAAGGCGCACCATCAGAGCATGGGAACGGAGCGGGGGAAACTCCGCGACCCGGCCGCGGTGCTCACGGGCATCGCCCGGCGGCACCGGCTTCGGGCCGGCATGGTCATCATCGGTCTCGTCGAGCTTCCCGACACGATCCAGCAGCTCCTCGACACCACCGTGCTGGCCCTCACCGACCGGACGGGCTACGAGCTCCGGCACTGCGCCGCCATCGTCCGGGACACGGCCGAGCGCCTCTTCGGTCCCCGGGTCATCCTTGGTCCTCCGCGCCATTCGTTCCTGACAGTGATCGTCCGGAGCGGTCCGCTCGACCTCACCGCCGCCGATCGCCAGTGGCTCGACGGGTGGCGGGAGTCCGGGCATGACGTGCCCGCCTTCGACGGCCAGGTGATCCTGCTGACCGAGCTCGGGTGGCGTACGGCGGACGACAAGCAGCGCGGCTACCACCCGACGCTCG
>JBOHED010000860.1:0-7512 GCA_050700915.1 Actinopolymorphaceae bacterium
CCGAGCCGGTGGCCCTGGTCGACCACGACGCCCTCCGCTGGCTGATGCCGGAGGAGCTCGACGACGTGGCGTGGCTCGCTGCCGACCGGCCACTCGTCGACGTGATGCGGGAGCGGTTGCTGGACGGCGAGCAGCTGCCGGGTGGGGCGGTGGGCGGTGCGGTGCGGATCGGGCAGACCGTACGCCGGCCGGCCGGGCCGTGGACGCCGACCATCGCCGACCTGCTCGACCATCTGCGCGCACATGGAGTCCCGTGCGTACCCCGGCCGCTGGGCGTCGACGCACGCGGCCGCGAGGTGCTGTCGTACATCCCGGGGGAGACCGTCGTGGGCAGTGACGGGACGGTGGCCGGCTGGGCGCGCGGGGACGAGGTGATCGGTGCGGTCGGGAGGTGGCTGCGCCGCTTCCACGACGTGTCGCGGACGTTCTGCCCGGCCGATCCGCGGTGGCGGCTGGCGCGAAGTGGTGGTGCCGCGCAGTCGCCGGATCACGTCGTGTGTCACAACGACGTCGCACCGGCCAACATCGTCGTCGAGCGGGACCTCGCCTCCGGCGGGGTGGAGCTGGCCGGCGTCCTCGACTGGGACGTCGCCGGGCCCGGGCGGGCGATCGACGACGTGGCCTTCGCCGCGTGGCACTTCATCCCCCTGAACGCGGAACTCGCCGCCGCGGAGGCTGCCCGGCGACTGCGGGTGCTCGGCGAGGCGTACGGCGGGATCGATCCGTCGCGCCTGCTCGCCGCGGTACCGGTGCGGCTCGGATCGTCGATCGAGCGGATCCGGACCGGCGCCGCCCGCGGCGATGCTGGAATGTCGCGGCTGCTGGCGGGCGGCGTGGTCCCGCGCGTCCAGACCGCACGCGCCCGGCTCACCGAACGCCTCCCGCAGATCGACCGCGCACTCGCCCGCCAGTCCTGACCAGGCGCCCAGTCCTGACGCGGGGCGGGCCCAGGACTGGGCCAGGACGAGCATGATCATGAAGGAAACTCGGGCCTACGTCGAGAAATCCTTCGGGATCACGGTCATGATCACGGGGCGAGGGCGTCGTGGAGGAAGGTGAGCTCGAGCAGCAGGAGGTTCTCCGCCACGACCTCCTGCGGCGTCATGTGCGTGACACCTGTCAACGGCAGCACGCTGTGCGGGCGCCCCGCCGCGAGCAACGCCGACGACAGCCGCAGCGTGTGCGCCGCCACGACGTTGTCGTCGGCGAGCCCGTGGATCAACAACAGCGGCCGCCGCAGTGATGGCGCCGCGTCGAGCAGACCGTTGCGGTCGTACACCTCCGGCTGCTCGTCAGGATGGCCCAGATAGCGCTCGGTGTAACACGTGTCGTACAACCGCCACTCCGTGACCGGTGCGCCCGCGACCGCGGCGTGGAAGACGTCCGGGCGCGCGATGACCGCGAGCGCCGCCAGGTAGCCGCCGTACGACCATCCCCGGATCGCGACCCGCCCTGGGTCGACGTCGTCCGGGTAGCGCTTCGCCACCTCGTGGACGACCTCCACCTGGTCGTCGAGGGTGCTGGCGAAGTCGTCCCGCACGAGGCGTTCCCACGCGGGTCCGCGCCCGGGAGTGCCCCGCCCGTCGGCGACCACGACACAGAAGCCCTGGTCGGCGAGCCACTGGCTGGCGAGGTACGCCGCACGGGCGGACCTGACCCGTAGCGCGTGCGGACCGCCGTACGGATCGAGCAGCAGCGGCAGCCGCGCCGACCCTGGCACGTGGTCGCGGGGGAACAGCACGGCGGTCCGCAGCTGCCGCGGCCCCAACGCGAGCAACGTGACCGCCGGGGTGAACGGCGGCCGCTCCTGCCGCGATCCGATCTGCCCGATCTCCTCGCTCCCACGGAGGACCCGCACGAGTACGCCGTCATGGTCGAGTCCCTGTGACGACACCAGCGTGAGGCCGCCACCGGTCCGTCCCGTGTGCACACCGGGGTCGGTCGTGAGCCGGGTGAGCGTCCCGTCGAGCCCGACCCACGCGACGTGCTGCTCGATCGGCTCGGACGTCACCGAGACGAGGACGCCGTCCTCGCCGATGTCGAGCACCGCGCCCACCTGCAGACCTTCCGGTGTCACCGGAATGCCGTCGTACGCAAGCCGCCGGGTGTCTGCGTCGTCCACCGTGGTGACGAGGCGGCCGTCGGGCAGCCAGGCGGGTGTCCCCGGGATGAGGTCGATCCACGCCGGATCGGTGACGTCGCGGACGAGCGATGTCGCCCCACTCGCCGGGTCGACGGTGAGCACGTGTGCGGTCCGCTGGTCGCGGGTGAGGACGTGCAGGAGCGGCGGGCCGTACGACGTCCAGCTGACGTCGGCGAGATACGGGAACGCCGCCTGGTCCCACTCGACCTCCCGGCGGCTCCCGTCGAGGTCGACCAGCCACAGGGACACCTCGGCGTTCTGCGTACCCGCCGCCGGGTAGCGGACCGGGTTCGGCGCCTGGTCGGGACGGGCGGGGTTGGCGATGTGCCAGACCGGTACCGGCGCCTCGTCGTACCTCTCGACCAGCAGCGCCGAGCCGTCCGGCGCCCACCAGAAACCACGGGTGCGGTTCAGCTCCTCGGCGGCGATGAACTCCGCGACACCCCACGCCACCGTGTCGCTCGTCTCGGCGGGCACCAGCGCCCGGTCGCGGTCACTGTCGCCGTCGAGGTCGACCAGGCGCAGGCCCCGGTTGGCGGCGTACGCCACGAACGTCCCGGTCGGATCCGGCCGTGGGTCGACCACCGGCCCTTCGGCCGGTAGCTCCCGGACCTTGCCACTCGCCAGGTCGGCAAGGAACAGCCGGGACGACAGAGCGAACGCCGCGACCCGGTGCTCGGCGTCACAGGCGTACCCGACGATGCCTCCCGCGGCCTCCCGGGTGCGTTCCCGCCGGGCGCGCTCGGCGGGGGAGAGGTCCTCGTCGCCGGCGCTGAGAAGTGCGGCAGGGTCGGCGATCCGGCGTTCGGCGCGGTCGGCGACGTCGAAGCTCCACAGTTCGGTGCCGCGGTCCGTTCCCGACGGGGCGCGGAGGAAGACGACCCGGCTGCCGTCAGGGGCGAGCGAGAACGTCCGAGGTGCGCCAAGCGTGAACCGCAGCGTGCGCGCGGACAGGCGCGGGTACGAGACGTCGGTGGAAGGCTGCTGCCCGGTGTCCGGGTGGGATCTGCTCACGGGGGACGATCCTGGCATGCCTGCCGCGATGCTGCCCGCCCCGATCCTTGCCGCCCCCGATCCTCGCCGGACCCGATGCCGCCCGTCCGCTTGCCTCCGACACCCGTGCGGAGATGGAGGCGCGGCTCGGGCACGACTTCTCCGACGTCCCGATGCCGCCCGCCGACGATGCGGCTCACCCCTGATGCGGCCTGTCTCGCCAAGACCTGTGGGTGGGAGTCCGTAGGGTTGGCCCCATGGCTGCTGATCGAAGAGTGCTACTCGTCCACGCCCATCCCGACGACGAGACGATCGGGAACGGCGCGACGATGGCCAGGTACATCGCTCAAGACGCCCGGGTCACCCTCGTCACCTGCACCCGCGGGGAGGAGGGCGAGGTCCTCGTCCCCGCGCTTGCCCATCTCGCCGCCGACCAGGACGACGGCCTCGGTGAGCACCGGGAGAAGGAGATGGCCGACGCCATGGGCGCCCTCGGCGTCACCGACCATCGCTGGCTCGGCGGCGCAGGTCGCTATCGCGACTCCGGCATGATCGGCACGCCCGCCAACGAACGCCCCGACTGTTTCTGGCGGGCCGACCTGCTCGAGGCCGCCGACCACCTGGTGCCGATCATCCGTGAGGTACGCCCGCAGGTGCTGGTGACCTACGACCAGTTCGGCGGCTACGGGCATCCCGACCACATTCAGGCGCACCGGGTCGCGACCTACGCCCACGCACTCGCGGGCGCGCCGTCCTACCGTCCCGACCTCGGCGAGGCGTGGGACATTCCGAAGGTCTACTGGACGGCGATGCCCGAGTCGTTGTTCCGTGAAGGGCTGCGCCGGCTCCGGGCGAGTGGCGACGCGACGTCGTTCGAGGGCATGGACCCCGAGGGCGAGCTGCCACCGTCGTTCGTCGCCGACGAACTGATCAGCGCCCGGATCGACGGCACGGCGTACGTCGAGCAGAAGATGGCGGCGATGCGCGCCCACCCCACGCAGATCGCGGTCGACGGTCCGTTCTTCGCCCTGTCCAACAACTTCGGCAGCCAGATCTGGGGGCTCGAGTGCTACCGCCTGGTCCGCGGTACCCCCGGGCAGGTCGACCCGGCCACCGGTGCGGAGACCGACCTGTTCGCCGGACTCCATGACCGAACGAAGTGAGGTCATGAATAAGGCGAGCACCGGCCAGACGCGTTGCCCGGCATAGCCCAAGCGTCGTGACCGACTACCCACACTCGCTCGGGACCCTTGGTGTCGGCCTGCTCGGCGCCCTCGCCAGCATCGCCGGAGCCGCCGTCTCACGCATGGACGCCCGCGTCCTGGGCGTCCCGTTGCCGTACGGCCTGGTGCTCGCCGTCGTCGCGGCCACCATGCTGTTCTGGCAGAGCCGGCAGCTCCGAGGGCTGCCTGGCGCCGCCGCGGCCGCCGTCGGCTGGGGCATCCCGGTCATCATCGGATTGTGGCCGCGTCCGGAGGGCGATGTCGTGTTCGCGGCTGACGGGTTCGGGCTCGGGTACATCTGCCTCGGCGTCGTCGCCGCGGCGTGGAACGTCGGCCGGGCGCGCGATCACCGCACCGACGCGTCGCGACAGACGGGTATGGTCGATGGACGTGCTCGAAGGACTCGGTGAACCAGGGCAGCTCGACGACCAGACGACACGTGACGGCGACGGTCGGCTCGATGCATCGGCGGCGCCCACCCGGCAACCGGTCGACGACGCGAGCTACCGCCGCGCGCTTGCCCGGTTCGCCAGCGGTGTGACGATCGCCACCACCCGGAGCGACGGGATCGACCATGCGATGACCGCGAGCGCGTTCACTTCGGTCTCTCTGCGCCCACCGCTGGTACTCGTCTGCGTGGAGCGGATCGCCCGGTTCCACGAGGCCGTACTCGCGAGCGGCTCGTGGGGCGTCTCGGTCCTGCCGTACGACGCCTATCAGGTGGCGACCTGGCTGGCCACGCGCGGTCGTCCGCTGGGTGGTCAGCTCGAGGGGATCTCGATCCGGCGCGGTGTCACGGGAGCCGCGCTGCTGGTCGACGCGATCGCCATGCTTGAGTGCCGCACCTGGGCCGTTCACGACGGCGGTGACCACTCGATCGTCGTCGGCGAGGTCGTCGCTGCCGAGCAGGTCGACGCCCGCGCCGACCTGCCCGCCGACCCGACGGCCGACGGCCATGTACCCGCGCCGCCGCCGTCGCCACTCGTCTACTTCTCCGGTGGCTATCGCACCGTCACGGAGCGAGCCACCCCGGAGTGACCCTGGCGGACAACCCCTGACGGACTTACCCCTGGCGGACGTACGCCCCAGGACGGGCAGGTACGCCGCAACCGGCCGATACCGACCCGCCTGATCGAAGCTGTCCGTGAACACGGCGGTACGAACGGGTGAGGGCAGCGGTTGCGGATCCATATCAGCCGGCACCGGGAGGGTCCGTTCCTTGCCAAACCCTTTACTCTTGGCGGACTGTCAGCGCCGCCGCCCGGGCTGTGTCCACGCCGATCTGATCCGGGCGCCGGCTTTCGCGCGAGGAAGCGGAGGCACCGTGTACGAACCGGGGGGAACGGGGCAGACGTATGCAATGCCACCTCCGTCCGAGCGGCCGACGGGGCGGATCATCGCGCTCGCCGTCGGCGGCGTCCTGGTCGTGGTCCTCGGGGTCTACACGATGACGGTCTTCAGCCTCGGAGATCGCGTGCCACGAGGCACGACCGTCGCCGGTGTCCCACTGGGCGGTCTCTCTCGTGCCGCCGCCGAGGCGAGGTTGCGCGACCAGCTCGTCCCGCGGGCTGACAAGGCGGTCGAGGTCACCGCGGCGGGCAAGTCGTACTCCCTGAAGTCGGCGGATCTCGGGCTCGCCCTCGACGTCTCCGCGACGGCGGACGAGGCCTACCTCGCCAGGACGTTCAATCCGGTCAAGGTGGTCGACGCGATCGTCGGCGGTGAGGAACTCTCACCCGTCCTGGCCGTCGATCGCGAACGTCTCGACAAGTCGATGGCGGCTCTCGCCCGCAAGGTGGACGAGGGGGCGAGCGAAGGCCGCATCACGTTCGCCGGCGGTACGCCGAAGGCCAGCGAACCGGCGTCCGGCCATGAGCTCGACCAGCCGGCGGCCGGCGCCACACTCCAGCGGGAGTTCCTCGTCGCGACCGGGCCGATCGAGTTGCCGACCGCGGATGTCACACCGACGGTCAGTGCGGCGGAGGTCAAGCGGGCGATGCGCGAGTTCGCCACTCCCGCGATGGCGGCTCCGGTGACCGTGCAGGTGGGCGACGAGTCGTTCGAGGCCACCCCCGAGGAGATCGGTTCGTCGCTGCAGATGGTCGCGAGCGAGGACGGTGAGCTGACCCCCAAGCTCGACGGCAAGGCCTTCACGAAGGCGCTCGGCACGAAGCTCTCCGAGGTCCAGGTGAAGCCGAAGGACGCCACGATCGTGATCTCCGCCAGCAGGCCCACGATCCGGCCCAGCAGGGTCGGCCACACGGTCCCGCCGGAAAAGCTCGCGGCCGCCGTGGTGGGCGTACTCCCGAAGCCGGTCGACCAGCGTCAGGCGCGGGTCGAAACAGTGACGGCGCAGCCCGAGCTCACGACCGCGAAGGCCGAGAAGCTGGGCGTCAAGGAGGTCGTCGGGGAGTTCTCGACCCAGTACCCCCACGCGGACTACCGCAACGTCAACATCGGGCGAGCCGCCGAGCTGATCAACGGGACGTTGATCAAGCCGGGCGAGACCTTCAGCCTCAACGGCATCGTCGGTGAACGAACCGAGGAGAACGGTTTCGCCAAGGGCCTCGTCATCAAGGGCGGCCGGCTGCGTGAGGAACTCGGCGGTGGTGTGTCCCAGGTGGCGACGACGACGTACAACGCCGCGTTCTTCGCCGGCATGGAAGATGTCGAGCACCGCCCACACGGCTTCTACATCAGCCGCTACCCGGTCGGCCGGGAAGCGACGGTCTACTGGGGCTCGCTCGACCTCAAGTGGGCAAACAACACGCCGTACGGCGTCTACGTCCAGGCCTGGCGCAACTTCAGCGATCCCAGCAGCTACGGCGGCGTCACGGTCCGGTTGTGGAGCACGAAGTACTGGACGGTGAAGTCGGAGATCTCCGACCGGTACAACGTCCGGAAGGGCAAAGTGATCTACGACCCCAAGCCGGGCTGCGTGGAGCAGGAGACCGGTGTCGACGGGTTCGAGGTCGACGTACGACGGTGGCTCTACCGTGACGGCGAGCAGGTCGCGGCCGAACGCGACCACGTGAAGTACAACGCCGAGGACCAGATCATCTGCGGGCCCAAACCGGCGGAGACGCCGCCACCGGCAGCCGCTCCTGATCCGGCCGATGCCGCCGCGACGGACGAGACGCAGGACTGACGCGC
>JBOHED010000861.1:0-7073 GCA_050700915.1 Actinopolymorphaceae bacterium
GGGATCCGCTTCCGCGTCGACCCGCTCAGTGGACCGGCGACGTGTTCGTACGTCGTCGACCACACGACGCTGGTCTTCCAACTGCTGGCGGCCGGGGGAGCGGCCATTGTCGTCCTCCTTTCGGCCCGGGGCATGCTCGGCTCGCGGATCCCGACCGGTGAGTACCACTTCCTGCTGCTCTGCTCCGCCAGTGGCGCGATGATCCTCGCCGGGGCGCGGGACCTCATCACCCTTGTCGTAGCACTGGAACTCGTCTCGCTTCCAGCGTTCGCGCTCGTGGGGTTGCGCGGTGGCGACCGGCGGTCGGCCGAGGCGGCGCTGAAGTTCTTCCTCGTCTCCGTCGTCTCCGTCGCGGTGATGCTCTTCGGGGTGTCGCTCGTCTACGGCGTCACCGGAACCGTCTACCTCGCGGAGATCGACGCGGCGCTGCGGGACGGCGCCGGGCCTGCCGGCTCCGGGCTGGGCGGCGTCGCCGCGGTCGGTGTGGTGCTCACCCTGGTGGGGCTGGCGTTCAAGGTGGCGGCGGTGCCCTTCCACTTCTGGGTGCCCGACACGTATGTCGGGGCGCCGGTGCCGGTCGCCGCCTACCTCTCGGTGGTGTCGAAGGCGGCCGGGTTCGTCGGACTGCTGCTGGTCGTGAGCATCGCGTTTCCTTCGTACGCAGGAGTGTGGGCACCTGTCGTCGCCGTCCTCGCGGCGTTGACGATGACGCTCGGCAACCTGGTGGCGCTGCGGCAGCGCAACGCTGTGCGGCTGCTGGCGTGGTCGAGTGTCGCGCAGGCGGGTTATCTGTTGGTGCCGCTGGGCGCGGTCGGTAGCGGCGGGGCGGCGAAGGGGTTGCTCGCGGCGACGGTGGCGTACCTGCTCATCTACGCCGTCGTCAACCTCGGCGCGTTCGCGGTCGTTGCCCTGGCCGTAGGCGCGCGTGGGTTCGGCGTACGCGGGACTGTGCGTGGGACTGGCGCTGCCGGGACTGGCGCTGCCGGGACTGGCGCTGCCGGGACTGGCGCTGCCGGGGCGGGAGCTGGCCGGCTGCTCGCGGACTACCGCGGGCTGGCCTGGACGCGTCCGGTGCTGGCGTGCGCGCTGGCGTTCTTCCTGCTCGCGCTGGCCGGGCTGCCGCCGGGAGTGATCGGGCTGTTCGGCAAGGTCGTGATCTTCCGGGCGGCGATCGACGGCGGAGCGGGCTGGCTCGCGGTGGTGATGGCGGTCAACGTCGTGATCGCCCTGGCGTACTACCTGCACTGGGCCGCGCTGCTCTTCCTCCCGCCGGCGGCCGCCGTCCGTCCGGCCGAGGATGTACGTACGACCGAGGATGTGGGCCCGGCCGAGGGTGTGCGCCCATCCGGAGGCGTCCGTCCGTCCAGTGGCGAACGTCCGACTGAAGGTGAACGTGCGCCCGAGGCGGTACGCCCTGCGCCCGCGGTGGCGCGAGGTCGGGTGGCCGTGCCGTGGCCGGCGGGGATCGCGGTCGGGTTGCTGGCAGTGCTCGGCGTCGTCCTCTCGGTCGCGCCCAACCTCGTCCTCGATGTCCTCGACGTCGTGAGGTTGGCGTTCTGAGCGCGGTCGGCGGTCCATCATGAAGGATTCGTGGCGTACACCCGAATACCCTCATGATCATGATCATGATCACGGGGGTGGGGCGGGCCGGCAGGGCGTGGACTGCGACGTGCTCGTCGTGGGAGCGGGTCCAACCGGGCTCGCCGCGGCGTTCGACCTCGCCCGGCGCGGTGTCCACGTCCGGATGGTGGACCGGTCTCCGGAACCGCGCACCGGGTCGCTGGCCTGGGTCCTGCACCCGCGCAGCCTCGAAATCCTCGGCGACCTGGGCGTCCTCGATGACGTACTCGCCCGCGCCTCACAGCACCCACCCCCGCGCGTCTACGCCCGCGACCGGCTCTTGGCCGACCTCGGCACGCGATGGGGGCGGTCGTCCTCGTCCCCGCGCCCGGGCCAGCGGTTCACCGGGACAGCCGCACTCCCCCAGAGTGCTCTCGAGGAGATCCTCCGCGGACGGCTCGCCGATGTAGGCGTACGCATCGAGACCGGTCACACGCTCCGACAGGTCCGCCAGGACGCGACCGGCGTCGTGTCGAGCCTCGCCGACGAGGCGGGAGACGGCCACCAACTCCGCTCGGCGTACGTCCTCGGAGCCGACGGGGCAGAGAGCACCGTGCGCCGGCTGCTGCCGCCCGCCGCCACCACGCCGCCCGCGGCCACCACGCCGCCCTCTGGCGGAGCGCCGACGGCGGTGTCGGACGAGGACCGCGCCACGGAACGACTCTGGTGCGGCGACGTCACGGTCGAGGGACTGCCACACAC
The DNA here is from genome assembly GCA_050700915.1 of Actinopolymorphaceae bacterium. Classification (GTDB taxonomy): domain Bacteria; phylum Actinomycetota; class Actinomycetes; order Propionibacteriales; family Actinopolymorphaceae; genus Thermasporomyces. The sequence continues at coordinate 2,323 of JBOHED010000861.1, forward strand.
CGTCCGTGCGTACCGCTGGTGCGGGCCCGACCACGACGTCACCCTTGCGCCGCTCCCGCAACTATCGCCCACCGGCGCCGCCCTCTGGGCCGTCCGCATCGCCGCCGAGGATGCCCCGCACACGTCGGCTCCTACCAGGACCGGCCTCGAGGACCTGTTCCGCCGCACCACCGGCTGGTCCGGGGTGCGGTTCCCCGGTGCCACCTGGGTGACGGCGTACGAAAGCGTCCCCGACGTCGCCGACCGGATGCGGGACGGGCGGGTCTTCCTCGCCGGCGACGCCGCCCATGGCTACCTGCCGCACCCGCCCGACGCCTCGACCGGACTCCATGCCGGCATGCGCGACGCGACCAACCTGGGCTGGAAGCTCGCCGCGGTCCTGCACGGCGCGGGGGAGGACCTGCTCGACAGCTACGAGGCGGAACGGCTGCAGCCCGCGAGCGCCACGGGCCGGAGCCGTCGCCCGGTGGATCCGGTCCGCGACCTGCTGGGCGGGAACGGCGGAGCGCGGCGAGTCGCCCGCGTAACCGGCCGGGTCGTCCGGGTCCTGCCACCGCCCCTCGCCGCGGTGGTCGTTCGCCGCCGGATCGTCGCCGGTCGTGCCCGACGAGAGGCGCGGGACCTGCACTACCGCGAGTCGCGGCTGTCCCAGGAACTCGGCGGCAAAAGGGTGCTCCTGCGGGCTGGCGACCGGGTGCCCGACGTACGCCTGTGGACGCCCGCCCGAGCGGTCGACGTCCGGCTCTCAGAGATCCGGCTCGCCGAGGTCGCCCCCTCGCACGTCGCGCCGTCCGAGGTCCTGTCGTGCGGCGTACGGACATCCAGCGCAACCCCGCCCACCTGCTGGACGGTCCTCGGGCTCGGAAGCGTGACCACCGAGGTGGTCAGGGCCGCGGTCCACAGGTTCGGTCCGGCCGTCCGTGGAGAGGTCATCGGCGGCGGGCTGGGCGCCGCCCGGGGGGTGACCCTCCTCGACAGGTACGGCGAGGCGCGCCGGATGCTGGGCCGCCAGGGCGGCTCCGTTCTCGTCGTACGGCCCGACGGGCATCTCGGCCTGCGGTGCGGACTGAATCCGGACATTCTCGTGGCGTACCTGGAGGATCTCATCGGACCGACCGCCGAGGTGATCGACTGACCCGCGGCGCCAACGCTCGCCAGCCGATGACGGGCGGTTGCCTGGACGCCGGAGACATCGACATCCTGGAACGCAGGAACTTTCGGGAACGCGACCGTCGGCACCAGGCGTTCTCCGGACGGAGGTCCATCGAAGGTTATGCACGACCGCGAGCACTGCCACCGCAACCAGCTCAAGACGACGATGCTGCTGGGCTCGTTGTCGGTACTCGTGATCCTCGCGGGCAGCGCGGTCGGCGGCCGGATCGGCCTGGTCGTGGCGGGCGGGCTCGCACTCGCGATGAACGCCGGGGCCTACTTCGCGAGCGACCGGATCGTCCTGCGTTCCATGCGGGCCTATCCCGTCAGTGAGGCCGACCATCCCGAGCTGTGCCGGATCGTCCGCGAGCTCGCGACCACGATGCGGCTCCCGATCCCTGCGGTCTACGTGTCGGCCGTCGCGACCCCCACCGCGTTCGCCACCGGACGCAACCCGCGCCGGTCGACGATCTGCGTGACCCAGGGCATGCTGCGGCTCCTCGACGCACGCGAGCTCCGCGCCGTCATCGGGCACGAACTCGGCCACGTGGCCAGCCGCGACATCCTGATCTCGTCGGTCGCCGCGGCGCTGGCGAGCATGATCATGTCGGCGGTGCAGTTCGTGTGGCGGGTGCGGTCCAGGCGTACGCACCCGGTGTGGCGTGGCGGCCGCACCGTGGCGGCCGCGCGCCCCGTCGGTCTGCTCCTGTTGCTGGTCCTCGGCCCCCTTGCGGCGTCGTTGCTGCGGCTGGCCATCACCCGGTCGCGGGAGTACGCAGCCGACCGTACGTCCGCACGGGTCACCGGTGACCCCCTTGCGCTGGCCGACGCGCTCCGAAAGCTGGAGTCGACCACCAGGTTGGTGCCCCTGCCGGCCGACCCGGCGTTGCGGAGCACCGCTGCGCTGATGATCGCGAACCCCTTCCGCCAGAGCGGGTTCGTACGCTTCTTCTCCACCCATCCGTCGACGCGCGACCGGATAGCGAGGCTGGAGCACCTCGCCGGCGGCCGTCGCTGAGCGTGGCGGCTCGCAGGTGCGGCCGTCCCTCGCAAGTGTCCGGGCCTTAGTCCGTGGAGCTCAGCGCCTGGAACGCCGCGACCCGCTCGGGCTGATCGGTGGGCAGGTCGACACGTCCGTAGAGCCAGAGCAGCAGGTCGGCCGACGAGCCGGTGACGGTGGCAGGGCCGGCCACACCTGCCTGCCACCGGAGTGCCGCACTGGGATCGGCCTGGGAGACCGTCCACGACGCTCCGGTGTCGGTCGCCGCGAGGACGACCGGCTCCTGTAGAGAGCGGCCGAGCTGTCTCACGTCGTCCTGGTCGGCCAGGGAACAGGTGAGGAACTCCTCGACCGCGTCGGCGGCAACCTCGGGTTGCACGGTCCAGGCCACACCTGCGGCCTGCGCGGCGTCCCAGTGGTGTACAGCGGTCTCCTGAACCTGGTGTCGGGTGATGAAGCCGATGTCCTGCCGGCCGGGGAACCAGGTCCACACCGGCGCGGTCTGGTCCGCGGCATGGAGCACGTCGACGAGCTCGGCGGCGCCCCGCTCGAACGCCGCGACGAGATCGTCGCTCCCCGGGCGCGCCGGTCGGCGGGACCCCTCGGGCGGCGCCGCCAGCCGCTCGGCCGCGATCGTCCGCCAGAACCAGTGCACCTCGGTGAGGTGCCAGACCAGGTCGGCAACGTTCCAGTCGGGGCAGTGCTCGACCGGGGCATCCAGGTTGCTGCGTACGGCCTCGGCGAAGCCGTTGGAGTGGTGGGCGATCGCGGAGACACACGTACCCGTGGAGAGGGTCATGGCTCACACCCTAGAGAAGGGCGCCGACATCACCGCCCCCATCGGCCGCGTCGACCCACCCGGACCCGGCTACCGGAAGTTGATGAACTGCAGGGCGACGTCGAGGTCCTTGCCCTTGAGCATGGTGATCACCTGCTGCAGGTCGTCCTTCTTCTTGCTCGCCACCCGCAGTTCGTCGCCCTGTACCTGGACCTTCACGCCCTTCGGACCTTCGTCCCGGACGATCTTGGCGACCTTCTTGGCGTTCTCCGTGGAGATCCCGTCCTCGAACGTGCCCTGGATTCGGTAATCCTTGCCCGACTGACGCGGATCGTCCGACTCGAGATGTTTCAGCGACACGCCACGCTTGACAAGCTTCTCCTTGAACACGTCGAGCACGGCTTTTGCCCGTTCCTCGGAGTTGGCCTCGATCTCGACGCCGTACTCGCCCGACCAGCGGATCTGGGCGCCCGTGCCCTTGAAGTCGTACCGCTGGGCGATTTCCCGCCCCGCTTGGTTGAGTGCGTTGTCGGCTTCCTGCCGATCGACCTTGCTCACGATGTCGAACGACGACTCGGCGGCCATGCGGGCTCCCCTCATTCGTAGCTACAGGTGACGCCCGGCCGGTTGCGGTGGCTTGGTGGCGTCTGCGCTATTCTCTCAAGTCGCTGTCGTACGACGGCACCCAGGCAGGTTGCCCGAGTGGCCAAAGGGAGCGGTCTGTAAAACCGTCGGCTTCGCCTACACTGGTTCGAACCCAGTACCTGCCACACCAGCCAAAATGTGCCCTTGACCTGCGAGAACGCGGTCGGGGGCACGTTCTGTTGTGTCCGGTTGTGTTCGACTGGGTGCGACTCTCTACGGTTGATCGTTCCCGCTGCGTTCCCACGGGAACTGTGGATAGGTTCGCCTTCAGCGTGCGGGAGTCGTACGAAGGGCGTCGATTGTAGGGGCGAGGTGAGGTGTTGTGGATCGCCATGAACTCGAAGCGCTGGCGGAGAGGATGGTCGACAAGGTTCAGTTCGACGGGTATGCCGTGGCCCACGACGTGAGCGACCCACCGTTCCTCCGTGACCTCCTTCGTTCTCAAGCCCGCCGACGGAGCATGCGGATCCGCACTGGCGTTGCTGACGCGGCCGCGACGTCAGTCTGGGCCTGTCGACCCGACGCGGACCTTGACTTTGCACATCCCCAGACGGAGGCCGATCGACGGGCAGCGGCTCAGGCCATCGGCGACCTGCTAACGTGAGGTGACCAGAACCCCGGGTCCTCTCCCATCGGACGGCCTGCGCGCATCCGGGAGGCCGGGAGCGGGTATAGCAAAACCCGGGGGTCACCTAGACCAGCCTCCCCGTACCTCAGGACAGCGCCGATCGACGCCCTACCTGGCCTCCGCGACACAGCTTGGGATTGATCCTGGCGCTCTGGCGCAGGTGACGACAGACGGCATATCCGTCGCCGAGAGCCGTTCTCGCCCCACTGCCATTGGCGGCGATCTCTGCAGCTGTACGCCGAGTAACGCGCGGTGACCAGGGCCTCGCCGGGCAGTGGGAGGTCGCCAAGCACATCGATGACAGGGGGCGTTGTTCCGGCGTAGACCCGCATGGTGGTGCAACCAGCGCCAATCCCGGCCTCCCCTCGTCAACGACGCCCCACGGAACGTCGTCAACAAACGAAGGCCAAACGCGGCGAGTGCCAAGCATCACCCGAGACACGACTGTCAAGCATCACCCGAGACACGACGGTCAAGCATCACCCGAGACACGACGGTCAAGCATCACCCGAGACAGGACAACATTCGTGGCCGTCGGATTGCTGCAC